>JASFMO010000021.1:0-17619 GCA_050117535.1 Gemmatimonadales bacterium
GAACGAAAAAGGCGAGGCGGCCACCTCGGCGACCGTGGAATTCCGGCTGCCCGACGGCTCGGCACTACCGCACCTGCTGATGGCGGGAGCGGCCCTAGCGATGATACGTGGCCGCGACACCGACGATCTGGACGGGTTGCTGCTTCGCACGTCCGCGGCTGGTGCCGCGAAAATGAACGATGGTGCCACGCCCGTCCCCCGAGCGTTCAGCGGGGTGGCGGCGGCCCTTTCACTTCATCGGGAAACGTTGGAGTTGGGCGGCGTCTTCCCGTCGGGCCTGGTCGATCGGGTGCTTGCGGCACTGCACGGCGAACCGTCGACTCAGTATTCGCTCTTCTGAGGGTGGGACCCGCGGCCTCCCCCGGGATTTGGCCCTCGCTTGTAAGCCCCTAAGCGCCCTTCCCTTCAGCGGCCGGCGCGTGTATTGTGAGAATGATTCCGGTTCTCAGCTGAGGCGTCTTTACCGTCAGATGACGTCCACACCTGTCCACACTCTGGAGGAGAATCACGTGGCGAAGAAGTACATATCGAACAAAGACGAATCGGTCAGAATATTCAAGAGCGACTTTTTAGAGGCATTCACACACGTCCACCCCGCGGTCCCGCACGGCATCTTCGCGCCGGTGATCGCGTTCACGCTCTATCTAAGCTACGCGAGGGGACTCGGCGCCGGAGCGATCGCGCTGACATTCGTGGCGGGAATTGTGATCTGGACGGTGGCGGAGTATTTCGTGCATCGCTACGTCTTTCATGCGACGCCTCAGATCGAGGAAGAGGTTCACGAGATCGTGACCTCGCTGGCTCCCGGCGAGCCGGCCCTCTCGAAGATCCCAGGGTTCCGCCGCAAGCACTACTTTCTAGCGCACGGCGTGCATCACGACTTCCCCAACGACAGCCGGCGGTTGGTGATGCCGCCATCCCTCAGCATACCGTTGGCCGTCGTGTTCTACATTCTCTTCGTGGCCACCCTCGGCGCGACTTATGGTCCGGCGGGTTTCGCGGGTCTGGTGTTCGGCTATCTGGTTTATGACACGGTCCACTACGCCGTGCACCACTACAGCTTGCGCAGCCCGCTGCTGCTCTACCTGAAGAAGCACCACTTCCGCCACCACTATCAGGACTCGACGCAGGACTTCGGCGTGAGCAGCCCGCTCTGGGACCTCATCTTGGGAACCTGGGACGAAAAGGTCCGCCAGCGCCGCAAGCGAACCGCGCCGTAGCCTTCGGCGACGACGTAGTAAAGGGCCGGCCTGGCCAGAGCCGCCAGGCCGGCCGCGATTAGTGCCTCACGCGTGGCGGGATACCGGGGCCGTCGAAGCCGCTCAGCTTTCCGCTGGCGCGACCAGGACCTCTTCCGCCGGCGCTCTCTTTCTGCGGAACAGTTTCGTCCAGACCTGTTCGACGACGACGTACAGCACCGGGATGAAGAACACCCCCAGGATCGTATAGATCAGCATTCCGCCGAACACGGCCGTGCCCAGCGATACCCGGCTGCGCGCGCCCGCGCCCGTCGCGATCACGAGCGGGATCACCCCAAGGATGAACGAGAAGGCGGTCATCAGAATCGGTCGGAAGCGTAACCGTGCCGCTTCCGACGCGGCTTCGATATAGCCCTTACCCTCGCCCTCGTGCTGCTGTTTGGCGAACTCGACGATGAGGATCGCCGTCTTGGCCGAGAGCGCAATGAGCAGGACGATCCCGATCTGCATGTAGATGTTGTTCTCCATCGGCTGGATGAAGCCGCGAGCCATCACAAAGACGACCGCTCCGAGTATTGCCATGGGCACCGAGAGCATCACCGACAGCGGGTTCGCCCAGCTCTCGTACTGAGCCGCCAGGAAAAGGAAGGCGAAGACGATGGCCAGCGTGAAGATGAGCGGCGCCAGGTTGCCCGCCTCCTTCTGCTGGTAAGTGACGCCCGACCAGTCGTAGTCCATCTGGCTGGGTAGGATCTGCCGCGCCAAGCGCTCGATCTCGTCCGTGGCCTGTCCCTCGGAATAGCCGGAAGCTGGACCACCGGTCAACGTGGCGGAGCGGAACAGATTGAAACGGTTGATGTTTTGTGGCCCGACGGTGTCCCGCACGGAAGCCAGCGTACCAATGGGGACCATGTCGCCCTGTGCATTGCGAACCTCTAATCGGCGAATGTCGTCGGCGCGGGCGCGGTACTGCTGGTCCGCCTGGACCATGACCCGCCAGGTGCGGCCGAATAGGTTGAAGTCGTTGACGTAGGCCGAGCCCAGGTTGGCCTGCAGCGTGTTGAACACGCTCTGCAGCGGGATGCCCAGCGACTTCACCTTCTCGCGATCGACCTCGGCGTAGAGCTGCGGCACGTTGGCGCGGAAATTCTGGTTTGGCCGGGTGATCACCGGGCTCGCATTGGCCGCGGCGACCAGGTCGTTGGCGAAGGTCTCCATCTGAATCAGCCCGACGCCACCTCGATCCTGCAGTTGCATCTCGAAGCCGCCGGCGGCGCCCAGCCCCTGGATGGGGGGTGGCGGAAAGCCGAAGACCGTGGCCTCGCGGATCTGGGCGAACTGCGGCTGTACGCGGCGTAGTAACCCCCAGAGGCTCAGTTCCAGCCCGGGGCGGTCGTCCCAGTGTTCCAGCGTTGCGATGGAGAAGCCGGTATTCACCGAGGCGACGCCGTTCAGCAGCGAGTAGCCGCCGATGGTGATGACGTTCTGCACACCCGGAGTCTCCATCAAGATCTGGTTGACCCGGTCCATCACATCGTTGGTGCGCTCGAGCGACGCGCCGGCCGGCAGCTCGGCATCCACGAAGAAGTACCCCTCGTCCTCGCCGGGAACGAAGCCGGCCGGCAAAACCCGGAACCCCATGACCATCAGGACCAGCACCACTGCGAAGCCCGCCATCATCACGGTGCCCTTTCGCAGCATGCGGTTGACGACCGTCATGTAGCCTTGGGTTCCGCGGTCGAACCACCGGTTGTACCAACCGAAGAACCGATCCAGCCAGCGGGTGAAGAACCAGCCGGCCTTCTTCTCTTGCGTCGGTGGACGAAGCAGCATTCCACACAGCGCCGGCGTGAGCGTCAGCGCGTTGATCGAGGAGAAGACCGTGGCCACCGAAATTGTGGTGGCGAACTGTCGATACAACCGGCCGGTCAGCCCGGGCATGACCATGGTAGGTACGAACACGGCCAGGAGCACGAGCGTCGTGGCCACGACGGCGCCGCCGACCTCGTACATCGTCTTGCTGGCGGCCTCCTTGGGCGGCAGACCCTCGTCGGCCATGATGCGGGTCGTGTTCTCGGTCACCATGATGGCGTCGTCCACCACGACGCCGATGGCCAGGATCAGACCGAAGAGGCTCAGGTTGTTGATCGACAGCCCGGCGAACAGCATCACGGCGAACGTCCCGATCAGAGACACCGGGATGGCGATCGCGGGGATCAGAGTGGTCCTGAAATCCTGCAGGAAGATGAAGACGACCAGGATGACTAGCGCCAGCGCCTGAAGCAGGGTTACCACCACTTCCTTGATCGACTGCTTGATGTACCGCGTCGTGTCGTAGGGTACCGTGTACTCGAGCCCCTGGGGAAAGCGGGCCGCCAGCTGATTCATCGTGGCCGTCACCTGATCCGCCACCTCCACGGCATTGGAGCCGGGGAGCTGGTAGATCCCCAGGATGCTGGCGGGCGCCGCGTCCAGCTGGGCGTACCAGGTGTAGTTCTGGGCGCCGAGCTCGATGCGCGCCACGTCACGCAGCCGTACCAGCTCGCCCGCCCGGCCGACCTTGACGATGATGTTCTCGAACTGTTGAACGTCGGCCAGTCGCCCGAGCGTGGTGATGGTGTACTGGAAATTCTGCCCCGTCTCGATGGGAGGGGCACCGATCTGGCCCGCCGCCACCTGGACATTCTGCTCTCGCAGCGCGCCGATCACCTCGTCGGACGTAAGGTCGCGCGCCTTGAGCTTGGCGGGATCGATCCAGATCCGCATCCCGAAGTCCTTGGCGCCAAAAACCATCACGCTACCCACGCCGTTCAATCGGGCCAGCGCGTCTTTGACCTGGGTGGTGGCGTAGTTGCTCAGGTAAACGTCGTCGTAGCGGCCGTCGGGTGAGTAGAGCGCCACGACCATCACCATGGAGGTCGACTGCTTCTCGACCTTAACGCCCTGACGCTTCACGTCCTCGGGCAGCTTCGGGTTGGCGATGTTCACCCGGTTCTGGGTGAGCACCGCTGCCATATCCGGGTCGGTGCCGATGGCGAAGGTGACGGTGAGGTTCATGCTTCCATCGCTTCCACTCTTGGAAGCCATGTAGAGCATGTCCTCGACGCCGTTGACCTCCTGCTCGATCGGCGCCGTGACTGTCTGTTCCACAACGTTGGCATTGGCGCCCGGATAGTTGCTCGACACTTTCACCGTGGGCGGCGTGATGTCGGGCATGCTGGCCACGGGCAGCAGCGGGACGGAGAGCGCGCCCATCAGCACGATCACGATGGCGATGACCATCGCCATGATCGGCCGGTTGATGAACATCGAGCTGAAGGCACCCATCGTCTAGTTCCCCTCCGCGCCGGTGTTCGCCGGCTGGGCGGCGAGCTCGGCTTCCGTCTGTGGGGTGACGGGGAATCCGGGACGCGCCCGCAACATTCCGTTCACGACGTAGGATTCGCTGCCGTCGAGGCCGCTGTTGATGACGACAGCCCGATCATCTTGGATCGGTCCGCGGGTCACGTAGCGTTGCTCCACAACGTTGTCCTCGCCGACGACCAGCACGTACTTGCCGCCCAAGTCGGTGGCGATGGCTCGCTCATCAACCAGAATGGCGTCGGGCGCGATTTCGCCCAGCACGCGGATCCGAACGAACAGACCGGGGAACAGGATGCCGTCCGAGTTCTGCACGATTGCTCGGAGCTGGATCGTTCCGGTGGCGGGATCTACCGTGTTGTCGACGAAGTCGATCTCGCCTTCGTGCGGATAGCCCGTATCGGCCGCGGTTGCCACAAAGACCTTGCCGATTTGCGACACTTTCTCTTCGGTAAGCGTCGTGTCGCGCCGTGCCGCCAGGAAGCTGAGCACGGCCTGCTCGGGCGCTTCGAAGTAGACGTAGATTGGGTCGACCCGGGTCACGGTGGTCAGCAGCGTCGGCTCACCGGTGCCAACCAGGTTGCCGATGTCGACGAAATTGCGGCTAACCCGCCCCGATACCGGGGTGGTCACACGCGTGTAGCCGAGGTTGATCCTAGCGTTGTCGCGCCGGGCTCGCGCGCCCAACACGGCCGCCTCGGCCTGATCGCGTGTGGCCTGCGCCCGATCCAGATCCTGCCGGCTGACGGCGTTCGACTGAATGGCCAGTTGGACACGCTCGAGGTCAGACTCGGCACGGGCCAGTTCGCTCTCGGCGCTGGCCAGCGCGGCCCGGGCTTCGTCGAACGCGGCCTGGTAAGGCTCAGGTTCGATGGTGAACAGGACATCGCCAGCGGTGACCAGGGAAGACGGCGTGAAATGCATCGCGTCCAGTGTCCCGGCGACACGAGCTCGAATGTCAGCCTGCTCGATGGCGCGGGTGTTGCCCGTGAACTCGGCGTAGATCTGAACGTCGCGACGCTCCGGAGTGGTCACCGTGACCTGCGGTGGCGGCGGGGCTGCCGGACCCGCTCCTCCACAGGCGCTCACGACTGCTGCGGTCAGCAAAGCCGGCACCGATCTATTGAGTCGCTTCATCGTTTGCAATGCTCCTCGCGCTATCCTCTGCTGGTCGGTCTTAAATATCGAATATCGAACAAGGAACGCCCGATATCGAAGGAACCTCCCGTAACCGAGCTGACAAAACGCGTTCATTGCGCGCTCGACGTTCAATGTTCAGGTTCCGTGTTTCAGTGTTCCGTTTCCAGTGTTTCGCCGCTCTTGGCCGACCGATCGCCGGCTGAGCCTACCGCTCGACCGCTCACCGGATCGGGTGCCTCGGGCTCCAGCGACCATCCGCCCCCCAAAGCCCGGTTCAGCACGATCAGGTTCTGAACCACCCGGCCCTCGCTCTCCGCCAGCAGGTCCTGCTGCTGGAAGAGCGAACGCTGCGTGTCCAGAAGATTCTGGAAGTTCGTGAGGCCGGAGATGTACTGGGTCCTCACCAGATCCACGGCGCGTTGGCTGGCGTTCGCCGCCTCTTGCAGTCGCTCGCGCCGCACGCGTTCGCGGTCGTAGGCGACCAGCGCGCCTTCCACTTCCTCCAGCGCCAACAGGATGGTCTGCTGGTAGCCGTAGAGCGCTTGCTGAGTGCGGGCCTCTTCGGCGCGAATGTTATTGCGGATCTTGCCGCCCTGGAATAGGTCCCAGCGAAAGCCGGGAATGATACCCCAACCCACGCTCTCGCCCTCGAACAGGTTGGAAGCGGATCCGGCGACCGCTTCGACGAAGCCGGAGATGGAGAACGTGGGATAGAGGTCCGCTTTCGCCACGCCGATCAAGGCGGTTTGTGCGGCGAGCAGGCGCTCGGCCCGGCGCACGTCGGGTCGCCGCCGCAGAACGTCGGCGGGAACGCCCGTCAAGACGTGCGGGGGCGCCTCGGGTATGGTGCCTTCGTCCGCCAACAGCTCGTCGTGCCGTGCTCCCGGTTGCTCGCCCAGCAACACGGCCAATCGGTTGAGCGCGGCGTTGAGGGCCGATTCGAGCGCCGGAATCGTGGACTCGGTCTGTGCGAGGTTCTGTTCGGCCTGGGCGACGTCGAGGGCCGAGGTGAGCCCGGCCGCGAAGCGGTCCCGCGTCAGCTCGAGGCTCTCGCGTTGGGCACCCACGTTTTCGCGTGCGAATTGGAGACGCGCCTGAAGCGAGCGCACATCCACGTAGTTGAGCGCGACCTCGGCGTAGAGCGAGACCAGCACGTCCCGATAGTCCTCGATCGTCGCCTCGAACTGTGCGGTGGCCGCCTCGGTGCGACGCCGGATGCGGCCGAACAGGTCGACCTCCCAGAACGAGCCCGCGGAGGCCTGCCACTGCTCGACGGGCTCGATCTCGCCGCCGGAGCCCGTGATGATCTGGCCGACGGGACTGTTCTCCGACAGTTCGGTGTACGAGTACGCCCCGTCCAGCACGAGGTTGGGGAAGAGATCGCCCTTCGCGATGCCCCGCAGCGCGCGCGCCTCGGCCACGCGGGCGACGGCGATCCGCAGATCCAGGTTCGCGACCTCGGCGCTGCGGATCAACTCCGTGAGAACCCGGTCGTCGAGGCTCTCCCACCATCTCTCGATGTCGGGCTGCTGCTGCGACATCTCGGCCTCGACGGCGGCGCGCCACTCGTCCTTCATAGGGACTTCGGGCTCGACGTAGTCAGGTCCGACCTTGCAGGCGCCGATCGCTAAGACAAGGCCCACCAGTAGAAGTCGGAAGCATTGCATAGTGCCGTTCTTCCTTGTGACAGCAGGGACGTGTCCACCCTCCGGAGGCCGCGCGTCCTTGGCCTGTGGCCCCGTGATGACGAAACGTCGCATGGTAATTGAGTTGCCAAGTTTAATCAGCCTGGGCCCGCGATGGTAGGCGTCGCGCGGGCCGTCACGGTCCCGTCGCGGGTTGCGGGTGCCTAGAAATCACCCAAATTCAGCCACCCGGATCTTTGCCCAGATGATCCGGCCTCGGCACGGGCTGAACCGCGAGCCCGGCGAGAGCGCGAGATGTCGATAACCGCTAGGAGCACGTCCGATGGAAGAGCAGGGGAGATTACAGGGACAGCAGGGACTGGAGGGGTTGGGGATCCGCAACGTCAACACCCTTTGGTGGAACCTCAATACCCCGACCCTCTACGAGCATGCGCTGCAGAGGCACGAGGGGCTGCTGGCCCACTTGGGACCGCTGGTCGTGCGGACGGGCCAGTACACGGGACGCTCGCCCAACGACAAATACGTGGTGCAGGAGCCGTCCAGCCAGGACAAGATCTGGTGGGGCAAGGTCAATCAGTCGATCGACGAGGAACGGTACCGTGCGCTGCGCGCTCGGCTGGCCGCCTACCTGCAGGGTAAGGACCTCTATGTCGAGGACTGTAACGTCGGCGCCGATCCCGAGTGGCAGATGCCCATTCGTGTGGTCACGGAGACGGCGTGGCACACGCTGTTCGTGCGCAACATGTTCCTACGGATACGCGACCCCGAACAGCTCGGCCAGCACGAGCCCAAGTTCACCCTGATCCATGCGCCGGGGTTCAACGCCGACCCGGCGCTGGACGGGACCCGCTCCGAGGTATTCGTCTTGGTGCACTTCGGCCGCCGTGAGGCGATCATCGGCGGCAGCGCCTATGCCGGCGAGATCAAGAAGGCGATGTTCACGGTGATGAACTACTTCCTGCCGCAGCAGGGCGTTCTGTCCATGCACTGCTCGGCGAACAACGGGGCGGACGGGGACGACGTGGCGCTGTTCTTCGGGCTGTCGGCGACGGGGAAGACGACGCTTTCGGCCGACCCGGAGCGGACGCTGATCGGCGACGACGAGCACGGCTGGAGCGACAACGGCGTCTTCAATTTCGAGGGCGGCTGCTACGCGAAAGTCATTCGGCTGAACCCGAAGACCGAGCCAGAGATCTACGAGACGACTCGCAAGTTCGGGACGATTCTCGAGAATGTGGCCATCGACACACGGACGCGCGTTCTCGATCTCGACAGTGACGCCTTCACCGAGAACACGCGTGCCTCATACCCGATCAGCCACATCCCCAACGCCACGCGAGAGGGCCGGGGCGGCCACCCCAAGACCATCATCTTCCTCACCGCCGATGCGTTCGGCGTGCTGCCGCCCATCGCCCGTCTGAGCAATGCCCAGGCGATGTACCACTTTCTATCGGGCTACACCGCGAAGGTCGCGGGAACGGAGCGCGGTGTCACCGAGCCGCAGGCGACGTTCAGCGCTTGCTTCGGCGCTCCGTTCATGGCGCTGAATCCGAGGGTCTATGCGGATCTGCTAGGCCGAAAGATCGATCAGCACGGGGTCAGGGCGTGGCTGATCAATACCGGGTGGAGCGGCGGCCCCTACGGCGTCGGCGAGCGGATACAACTGCCCTACACGCGCGCCATGGTGCGGGCGGTCCTGACCGGGGCCTTGGATGACGCGCCCACGCGCGAAGATCCGATCTTCGGCTTGCAGGTGCCCGAGAGCTGCCCGGATGTGCCTCCCGAGGTCTTGAACCCGCGCGGCACCTGGTCGGATCCAAGCGCTTACGATAACCAGGCTAGTAAACTGGCCGGTATGTTCGTCGAGAACTTCAAGGACTTTGACGCCAGCGTATCCGACGAGGTGAGGTCGGCCGGTCCGCGCTTGAGGTGAGGAAGCCAAACGGTCAGAACACTGGCAGTGTGATATCGCCATGGGTGAGACGCTGAACTCGGTCATCGCTTGGCTGGGCGAGCACCAGTTGGCGGCGCAGTTCATTGCTGCCTTCGTCTTGCTGGTTCTCGCCTACGTGGCCGACAAGGTCACCAAGTGGGTGTTGCTGCGCGCCATTCGGCGAGTCGTGAAGGGGACCGCCTTCACATGGGATGACGTCCTCCTGAAGCACCGGGCTTTCGCGCGGGTTGCCCACCTCGCGCCGGTTCTGGCGATCTACTACGGCATCCAACTCATTCCGAACCTTCCCGGTGCATTCGTTGCGGCGGTGCAGCACGCGGCGCTGGCGGCGATGGTGTTCGTCGGCGTGCTGGTCGCGGACTCGCTCTTGTCTGCTGGCGGCGAGATCTACGCGGCCAGTCCGATGTCGAAGGGGCGCCCCATCAAGGGGTACATCCAGGCGCTGAAGATCGTTCTCTACCTGCTCGGCGCTATCCTGGTCATCGCGTCGCTGACCGGGCAATCGCCGCTCATCATGCTGAGCGGGTTCGCCGCGTTCTCGGCCGTGCTGCTGCTCGTTTTTCGCGACACCATTCTGTCGTTCGTCGCCAGTTCGCAGATCGCGACGTACGACATGATGCGGGTGGGCGACTGGATCGAGATGCCCGAATACGGCGCCGACGGCGACGTGGTGGATATCGGGCTGCACACCATCAAGGTCCAGAATTGGGACAAGACGATCGTCACGATCCCAACCCACAAGCTGCTCAGCGACTCGTTCAAGAACTGGCGAGCGATGTCCGAGTCGGGAGGGCGGCGCATCAAGCGGGCGCTCTATGTAGACATGCAGTCGATTCGCTTTTTGAAGGACGGGGACATCGAGCGGTTCGAGCAGTTCTATCTTCTGAAGGACTACATGGCCCAGAAGAAGAAGGAACTGGCGGAGTACAATGCATCGCGGGTGGGCGATACGAGCCTCATCGCCAACGCGCGACGGCTCACCAACATCGGGACCTTCCGGGCCTATGTAACCCGCTACCTGCGAGACCATCCCAGGGTCCATCAGAACATGACTTTGATGGTTCGGCAGCTGAATCCGACGCCCGAGGGATTGCCGCTGGAGATCTACGTATTCTCGAACGACGTGGGTTGGGTGAACTACGAGGGTATCCAGGCGGACATCTTCGATCACATCATCGCCATCGTTCCCGAGTTCGACCTCAGAGTGTTCCAGGTGCCCTCGGGTCGCGACTTCGCCGCGCTGGCCCGGCAGGGGAGTGGCGGCGGCCAGGTTGCGTAAGTCCGGCACTCGACATCGATGTCGAGGCCAGCTTGGCGCTGGGCCAAGGACAAACTCTGCCTCGGAGATAATCTCATGAACGCTTCTCGCATCACGGTCGCCCTCTCCCTCGTTGTGGTGTGCGCTGTGATGCCCCGCAATGTCGCCGGTCAGGAACCGGCGGTTTGGGGACAAACGCCACACTTCCACACCTTTTCCATCGCCGCCGTCGACCCGGCCACCGGCGAATCGGGTGTTGCGGTGACGACGCGGGTGCCGTGCGTCGGCAACGGGGTGCCCTGGGTACGCGCCGGAGTCGGCGCCGTGGCCACGCAGTCCTGGACTCGGGTCGAGTACGGGCCGGAACTGTTGGACATGCTGGCGGAGGGGATGGCAGCGGAAGAGGCGCTGCGGGTCGCCGTCGCCGCCGACTCGCAGGCCGCGCGCCGACAGGTGGGCGTCATTGGCCTCGACGGTGGCAGCGCCGCGTTTACGGGTGAGGAGGCGATGGCGTGGGCCGGCCACCGATCCGGGCCCAGCTATGTCACCCAAGGCAATATTCTCGTTGGGCCCGAGGTGCTGGAGGCCGTCGCCCGAACGTTTGAGGCGAGTGAACGCTCCGATCGCCATCTGGCCGACCGGCTGATCGAGGCGTTGGCCGCTGGGCAGGCTCAAGGCGGCGATTCGCGCAAGGGGCGGCTGCAGTCCGCCGCCGTCGTCGTGGCCGACCCCCGATCCGGCCGGTCGCGGCGACCGGATGGCATCACCGTTCACCTCAACGTCTGCGAGCACCCGACGCCGGTGGCGGAGCTGCGACGTGTCTACGACAGCATCTCGCAGACGTTGGGCTTCCGGACGCTCGAGCAATTCAACGGCCGTGACGTCTGGCAGTTGAAGATCATGTTGCACGAGCTGGGCTATTTTCGCGCTGACGTGGAGGAGCTGGAGCGGGACCGGGAATCGTTCCGCTACACGCAGGAGGTCATCGACGCCGTAGATGCATTCCGCGAGGCCGAGGGCCTGTCGACGCCGGCTATCGGCTCACCGCCGGGGCTCGTCGACGCGGAGACAGTCAGCCGCCTGTGGGCGGCGCTCGAGCGCGAAGGCAAGGCCGACCGGGTTCGCGAGCGGATCAAGGAGCTGACTGCCGTGAGGCGGTGACCGGCGACTGGCCCGCGACAAGGCGACCGGCGTCAGATTCAAGTCGCGTCGGTTAGCGGGTTGACGACGGCTAGTCGGATTCCTTTAGCTGATTGAACGCCGTGTTGGCGGCCGCGTAGATACGCTCGACGGCGTCGAGAGCCTCCCAGCCCATGACCGCGGCCGAGTCGTCCACGTAGTCGACGCGGCGCATGCCGTTCAGCACACAGGTGATTCCCGGCGTGCTGGCGACGGTCCACAGCGCCTTACGCGAGAGGCTCTCCGAACGCCGCTCGGCCGGGAGCAACGGATCGATCGCCGCGTGCAGCGCCGCGGCCTGAGCCGCGGAGATCCGGGTCGCCTGTGCCCGCAGCCGCCGCAGCAGGTCATCGAGCTCGGCCAGATAGGCGTCGCGCCATGCCGCCCAAGCGTCCGCGATCTCTCCCTCGAGCCGGCTCTCCAGCGCCGCCACCAGCATGCGCACGCCGTGATTGATCTGAGCTTCGATCTGCGACCAGTGAGCCACGCTGAACGTCGCCTGTTGCATGCGACTCAGACTCTCGGCGAAGCGGAAGATGTCGCTGGGTCCGCCAGAGCCATCCGGCCCTCCGAGCTGGGGCGCGATCTCGGCGTGGAACGAGAACTCGAGGTCGGCCAGCCGGCCGAGTTGTTCATCGAACGGTGACGTCGCGTCCTCCTCGATCGCCGCGTCGGCCAATCGGATGAGCGAGCCGCTGACGAAGGCGTTGAGCGGGCGGTTGACGAGGACGGCTATATCCTCGGCGCGTGCCACATCCAGCACGGTCCGTCCGCCATCATCGGCGTCGCGCTCGAAGACGGCCCCCGCCTCCAGCAGGTTGAGCGGCAGCTGCAGGACGCGGAAGTGATGCGCGTCGCCGCCGGCCTTTCGGGCGGCGGCCAGCATACGCGACAAGGACGTCGCATCGGCCGCCGACGCCGGAGCGACGACGCTGTTGGACGAGACGCCGTACCCGGCCAGTCTGCCTTCCGCGACTCTCCTTTCCAAGTGTGAGAAAGCTGCTTCCAGTCGTCGATAGAATTCGTCTCGCGCCGAATCGAGCGGCTTCCCGCGACGAGCGGCGTCGGACAGGAAGTACTCGGGATTGTGCAGCAAGTAGATGTCGAGGCTATCGAGTTCGAGCCGGTCGAGCGATCGGTCGAGTTGTTCGTCCAGGAACTCCGGATGGATGCAATGCCAGAGTCCGTCCTCGTACTTCACGACCTCGGGAAACGGGTGGCCGCCTTTTTCTCGTTCCTTCGCTGACTCGAGGTTGGTACCCTGCAGATATCCGACCTTCGAGACCACGATCACTTCGTCGCGGAACAGTTCGCCGGCGTCGACGAGTCCGCGCAGAACGGCGCCGACCAGGCGTTCGCTGGCTCCGTCGGTGTAGTTGGTCGACGTGTCGAGCACGTTGATGCCAGCGCTCAGCGCGCGCCGGAGGGCCTCGCGATGGTCCGGGTCGCGGTCGTGCACCCGGTAGCCGCCGAAGCCGAGGCGACTGGCGGCCAGGGCGGTGGGGCCGAAGTTCGCGAATTCGTTGTCGCTGAACCGGGCGGCGTAGCGGGCCGTGCCGGCGCCCGTCGCCAGGCCGGGCAGGCGTACGGCGATCGTCGATTCACCCGTCCCCCCCGACTTCGCGCGCTCGAGTTGCAGGCGCACGGCGGCCGGATCCGTCACGGGCGGTTGGCAGGCGAAAGCGCGACACACATAGAGCGCCGCCTGCCCGTCGACGAGACCCTTGCCGGTAAGAAGCGGCAGGCGGTCAGCTCCGTCGGGCGCATCGGGGTCGAGCAGGGCCTGTATGCGATTCGGCAGGTAGTGAACGGCAACCTCGCGCTGCAGCGCTTCGAGATCCTCCGAGCCGCGTTGGCCGACGAAGGCCAACTCGACGGGGCCGTCCAGCAGGAGGTCGACGATACAAAGAGTCTGGGCGAAACCCCGTGGATACTGAGCGATCATTTGCCCGAAGGCCTTGATGGCGGCGATCGCGGCATTTCGCAGTTCGGGTCGGTCGAGATGATACGAAAGGCGTGCCAGCGCCCAAGCCGCGACGGCGTTTCCGGAAGGCGTCGCGCCGTCGGTTCCGTCCTGGTTGCGGATGATCAGTTCTTCGTGATCGTTGGCTGTGTTGAAGAAGGCGCCGGATTCGGGATCGAGAAAGTCCGCCAGCGCGCGCTCGAGAAGTCTTTCCGCCTCACGCAGCCAGCGCAGCGATCCGCCGGCCTCGTACAGGTCAATGAGGCCTGCGCCCAGATAGGCGTAATCCTCGAGATAGGCCTGGAGGTGGGCCTTGCCGGCGCGACAGGTCCGCAGCAGGCTGCCGTCCTCGCGCGACAACTCCCGCAGCACGAAGTCCGCGGCGCGCTCCGCCGCTTCCAGATAGCGCGCATCGCCGAGCACCCGATAGCCTTCGGCGAAGGCGCCGATCATCAGACCGTTCCAGGCGGTCAAGATCTTGTCGTCTAGTCCGGGCTTCACGCGCCGCTGGCGCGCCGTGTAGACCTTCGCGCGGGCCCGCTCGAGCGTCTCCTCGAGGACCTCCGGTGTCACGCCCAGTTCCTCTGCCACGTCGGACGAAGGGCGCGGCGCGTTCGGGATGCTGACGCCTTCCCAATTTCCGGTCAGGGTGATGTCGTAGTAGGCGCAGAAGCTGCGGGACTCCTCGTCATCCAGTATCTGGGCGATCTGCTCCGGCGTCCAGACGAAGAACTTGCCTTCGACGCCCTCCGAGTCGGCGTCGGTCGAGGAATAGAATCCGCCGTCCGGCGCGGTCATCTCGCGCAAAACGTAGTCGAGCGTCTCGGCCGCGACTCGCGCGAAGAAAGCGTCGCCGGTGGCCTGGTGGCCATCCAGGTAAGCCTTCGTCAGCAGGGCATTGTCGTACAGCATCTTCTCGAAGTGCGGCACCAGCCAGCGCGAGTCGGTGGAGTAGCGGGCGAAGCCGCCGCCGACGTGATCGTACATGCCGCCCCGTGCCATGCCTTCGAGCGTGCGCCTGACCATCACCAGGGCCTGGGAATCGCCGAAGCGACGGTGCAGCCTGAGTAGTAGCGATAGTCCAACCGCCGGGGGAAACTTGGGAGCGCTGCCAAAGCCTCCGTATTGGGGATCGAAGTCTTGCTTGTAGCTCTGCAGGGCTCCGCGTAGCTCGGAGAGGCCGACGGCGAGCGGGGGCCTCAGCGTCTTCTGTTGCTTCATGTGCTCGACGAACTCGGCGGCTCGCCGGCGCAGGGCTTCGCGATCCTCGCGCCAGGCCCTCGCGATCTCTTTGATGACGGTGGGGAAGCCGGGACGTCCGTACATGTCGGAGGGTGGGAAATAGGTGCCGGCGAAGAGGGGCTCCAGTTCGGGGGTCAGGAAGACCGTCATCGGCCAGCCGCCCTGGCCCCGATTCATGGCGACGGTGGCCGCCATGTAGATCTCATCGAGGTCGGGCCTCTCTTCGCGATCGACCTTGATGTTCACGAAGTGCTCGTTCATCAGGCCGGCGATGACCTCGTCCTCGAAAGACTCGCGCTCCATGACATGGCACCAGTGGCACGCCGAGTACCCGATGCTGAGCAGGATGAGCCTGTCTTCCGCCTTCGCCCGTGCCAGCGCCTCCTCACCCCACGGGTACCAGTCCACCGGATTGTGCGCATGCTGCAGCAGATAAGGGCTCGTCGCGTCGACCAGCCGATTCGTGTGCTTGGGTCTCTCCGCCCGCTCATTCATCGCTTCGTCCCATTCCTCGTTACCACTCTCGCAACTGTTCAATTCCGTCTCCTATTCCTAGTCGTGATCGTACTCGTAATCGGCGCGTGATCTGGTCCAGACTTCGCTCCGTCGCCCCGATAAGGACCAGGAGTACGATCACGATGACGATCAGGAGCAGGAGATTAGGAGGATGGTCAGAAAGCAGAAAAGGTCAAGTTGAGGATGATTGGGGCGCAACCCTTAGTGGCTGCGCCCCAACCGGTTGGTGTGTTATTCCTCGTTGGTGGCCGCGCGCCGCGCACCGTCAGCCGTGCGGTCCTCGTAAGGCGGCCGGTTCGCTGCTGCGGGCGGATTCTGTTGCAGCAACCGCACCACTTCCTCGATGGCGCGTTCGAGTTGTGGGTCGTCGCCGCGCGCCAACGCCGTGGGATCCTCGGGCACGTCGATATCCGGCTCGACCCCGTGGCCCTCGGGGAACCACTCGCCGTCGGTGCTATACATGCGGAAGGTCGGCACCAGCGCCGCGCCTCCGTCGATCAACGGTGGAACGCCGCTCAGGCCGATCAGGCCGCCCCAGGTGCGGCTGCCGATCAGCGGTCCAACGCCCGCTTCCTTGAAGTAATACGGGAAGGCGTCGCCGCCGGAGCCGCTCCAACCGTTGATCAGCATGACTTTGGGCCCGAAGTGCGAGACGGGCGGCCATTGCCAGTCCTTGCCGGTGCGAACCGCCCAGAATGCCAACGCCGGTCGGTTCAGCAGCTCGACGAAACGATCGGGGATCTGGCCCCCGCTGTTGAAGCGCTCGTCGACGATCATTCCTTCCTTATGAAACTGCGCGCTGAACTGGCGGACCAGCTCGTTCTGGCCGTCGATCCCCGTGCTGCGGACGTAGACGTAACCGACGCGTCCGTCCGTCGCCTCTTCTACGCGCTGGCGGTTCGACTCGATCCAGGCCAGGTGGCGCAGCCGGGTCTCCTGGTTCGCGCGGAGCGTCTCCACCAACACTTCGCGGGCCCCGTCCATGCTGGGCCGGTCGTTCACCATGAGCGCGACAGTGCGTCCGGCAAGTCCCTCGAAGGCGGCGGCGGGGTCCAAGGACGTATCGAGTGGCACCCCGTTAACGGCCAACACGTAGTCGCCCTCATTGACGTTCACGCCCGGCTCTGCCAGCGGCGAACGGACCTCGGCATCCCAGGGCGCGCCGTGGATGATCCGCTCGATGCGGTAAGCACCATTCTCCAGCGACCAATCGACACCCAACGTCCCGACGGGACGCTGCGGCGCCTGCTCTTGATCGCCGCCGCCACGGTAGGTGTGCGACGAATTGAGTTCAGCGATCAACTCGCCGATGACGTAGTTCACGTCCCAGCGGGTGACGGCGTGCTCGATCAATGCCTCATACTGCTGGCGCATCGCCGGCCAGTCGACGCCGTGCATATTGGGGTCGTAGAAGAAGTCGCGCTGGAAGCGCCAGGCGTCGGCGAACAGCTGGCGCCACTCGGCGCGCGGATCGACGACGGCCTCCATCTCGGCCGTGCGGAGCGGCTTGTCCATCTTCTGGTTGGGCTTCACTTCGATGATGGCGATGCGCCGCTGATTGACGACCAGCATCTTCTTGCCGTCGGCCGAGACCATGAAGCCGTCGGCGTCATCGATTATGGTCTTTTCCTCGCGCTCCTTCAGGTCGTAGTAGACGATGGGACTTTCCTCATCGCCCGACCCGGAGTTGGGCGCTCGGCGGAAGATGACCTTGCCGGAGACCGCTGCCAGTTCGCCGAAGTTGCCGGGGTCGGGTGGCAGGACGATCAGGCGCTGCTCAAAGTTCTCGAGCTCGATCGCCACCGCCTTCGTTTCGGCGCCTTCCTCCTTCTTCTCTTCCGGCTTCTCGCCCTCCTCCTTCGCCGCTTCCTCGTCATTACGTGGCGCCAGCGGTGAGGGAACGTCGGCGGTCAGCGCGACGGCCACGATGTTCGTGGCGTTGGGATAGATCCAGGAGTTGTCGAAGTCGCTGTATACGGGGCTGAAATGCCGGTTCGAGTAGAAGTACAGGTACTTTCCGTCCGGATCGAACGTGGGCCCGAAGTCGGAGTAGTAGCCGGCCGTGGCCTGGTGAAGGCGGCCCTCCTGCGTGTCATAGAGAAATACGGCGCTGGCTCGGTTGTCGAGACCGCGCGAGTAAGCCATCCAGCGGCTGTCCGGCG
>JASFMO010000022.1:0-17426 GCA_050117535.1 Gemmatimonadales bacterium
GGGTCGACGAACACCGCAACCTGGGTGTGGCGTTCTATCGGACCGCCATGTTCGACGAGGCGGTCCGCGAGCTGAAGCAGGCACTCGAACTCTCTCCGGAAGCCCTGGATGCCGAGTTCTACCTCGGTCTGGTCGCGCTGCGCCAGGGCAGGATTGGAGCGGCTGAGCGCCAGTTCCGCGAGATCCTCGAGCGGGGCAGCACGCAGCCTTCCGTCTACAACAATCTGGCCCTGGTGATGGACAGGCTGGGCAAGACCCCCGAAGCCGTCACGCTGCTCGACGAGGCGATGAAGGTAAGCGTGGGGCATCCCAAGCTGTACCTCACACGAGCCGCCTTTCAACTCAAACTCAGGGATCCCGCCGGAGCGAAGAACACGTTGGACGAGTACGCTGACGTGGCGTTTTATGATCTCACTCCGCTCTACTACTCGGTTCGTGCGATCGCCGAAGCCATGCTCGGCGACCTCGAAACCGCGGCGCGAGTCGTCGAAGAAGGCATCAGGAAGTTCCCAACGTGCGCCGCGCTGGTGAACAATGGCGGCGTGATCATGGAGAGAAAGGGTGACCTGACACGGGCGCGGGAGTTCTACATTCAGGCGCTCCGCCACGAGTCGGAACTGGGTCAGGCCGCCAAGAACTTGGGCGACCTTCTCTATCGCGATGGGCGCTACGATGAGGCGGCGGCCGCCTACGAGAGAGCGCTGCGTTCGGATCCCGAACTCGGAGACGACGTCTACGCCCGGCTTGGCAACGTCTACTACAGGCGAAAAGACCGGAAGAAAGCCATCGAGATGTGGGCACGCGCCCTGCGACTCAATCCCGCCAACGAGGTGGTGCGCACCAATCTGGAGTTTCTAAGGGGCCCGGCCCGTGACGGGAGATGAGTCGGCGTACGGAGTCCTGCTAGAGAAACTCGAGCGGGAACACGGGTTCCAAGGCGCCCTCTACCGCCAGAAGTGCTTGCGACGTCGCGTTTCCGTGCGGATGAGAGCGCGAGGTGCCAAGGACGTGGCCGACTATACCGCGCTGCTCGATGTTGACCCGGAGGAGTCCAACCGGCTCTTGCGCTCCCTCACCATCAATGTCAGTCGCTTCTTCCGAAATCCAGAGACCTGGAACGCCATTCACCGACATGTGCTGCCAGACCTGCTCGGCCGGCGCGGCTCGCTATTGATGTGGAGCGCCGGCGCGGCGGCCGGCGAGGAGGCCTACAGCCTGGCGATACTGGTGTCTGAGTTGCTGGGCGAACAGCGACAGCAGTGGCAGAGGATCCGCATCATCGGTTCCGACATCGACGGTCCCTGCTTGGAGGCGGCGCGGAGTGGCCGATACCCGGAGTACGCGCTCTGTGATACGCCGCTCGATCTGCGCACCCGATGGTTCACGCCGGATCGGGGCTGGAGGTTGAGCGAGACGCTGAGAGACAGGGTCGAGTTCCAACGACACGATATCCTCTCGGGCCCACCGGACTTCAACGCAGAGCTGATCCTCTGTCGCAACCTACTGATCTATCTCGACAGACCGGCCCAAGAGTGTGCCTGCAGTACTTTCTCTGAGATGCTGAAGCCGGGCGGCTATCTCGTACTCGGCCGGGTCGAGACCCTTGCGGCCTCCGTCCGAGGGCTCTTCAAGGTCGTCGACGCGAGGGAGAGGATCTACCAGAAGATTGACTGACGACGTCCTTGCAAGGGCTCGTCGGCGATGCCCGCGTGCTCCGAAGCCTGATCCTCCCTGTCGGGCGAACATCGGCGAACGCGACGCTGCGGTGGCGCGGGCCGCGCTGGCGCAGGACAGGCACGAGATCCTCGCGACGGATGTGGCTGGCGAGGAGGGTCGCTCGCTCTACTTCAATCTCGAGAACGGTCGCGGGCGCATCAGGCGACGGGGAATGGATCATGCCGAGATCTGATGCCGTCGACCGGACGATGACGGTTCTGGTCGTGGACGACAGCGTCTTCATGCGGCGCATGATCTCCGATGTGATCGACAGGTTACCCGGATATAGCGTCACCGGCGTCGCCTCCGATGGGGAGGAAGCGCTTCGCCGCATTCGCGAGTTGGATCCGGACGTGATTACCCTCGACATCGAGATGCCAAGGCTCGATGGCTTGGGCGTCTTGAAGCGCGTGATGGCCTCTGCGCCGCGACCGTTCATTGTGGTCTCGGCATACACCCAGCACGGTTCCGAATTGGCCATGCGGGCGCTCGAGCTTGGCGCCGTCGATGTAGTGCCCAAGCCGTCGGGACCTGTCTCCTTCGATGTCAAGAAGGTCACGGGCGAACTGCACAGGGCGCTCGAGGCGGCGCGGGTCACCGACATCGAAGCGCTGGCCTTGAAAAGAGCGCCGGCCACGCCCGCCGTCGGTCGAGTCATTGGGCGGACAGGCGCGGTCGTGGCGATCGCGGCTTCAACCGGCGGCCCCCGCGCGCTGTCGCACGTGTTGGGCTCACTGCCGGCCGACTTGGGTGCCGCCGTTCTCATCGTCCAGCACATGCCGCCTGGATTCACAGCGGCCCTGGCCGCCCGATTCGACTCGGTGTCGCACCTTTCGGTGACCGAGGCGTTCCACGGGGCTCCCATCCTTCCGAACCGCGTCTGGATCGCGCCCGGCGACTTCCACATGCGGGTGCGCCACAGCGGCTCGGATATGGAAATAGCTCTGGATCAGGGGGAGCCGATCTGGGGCACGAGGCCGGCGGCGGATGCGCTGTTCGCCTCGGTCGCCGACGTGTGCGGCTGTGAAGGCATCGGAGTAGTCCTGACGGGGATGGGACGGGACGGCGCGGCGGGTCTGGCGGCGATTCGGTCGGCGGGCGGTCGATCGCTGGCCCAGGATCGTGCGACCAGTGCGGTGTACGGAATGCCCGCGAAAGCGGTAGAGGAAGGGGCGGTGGACGCGGTGCTGCCTCTGGATGAGATTCCAGACAAGATCATCGCCTGGCTGGGCTCGCTCGCGGCAGTGCGAGGAGGCGACCCGACATGAACCCACGACGTTGGCCTTGGATCGGGCGCCTCGTCTCGGGTCCGCCCTCCAACGGCTGAACGAGCTTGCTAAGCCCGAATCGATGCAGAAAAGCATCAGGTCGGGGCAGAGAGAGGATGCGAAGGAGTCGGAACCGAACGCGCCCAGGCTCCAAGATCCTGAACGGTCCGGGCCTGGCCGCCGTCGCCTTGATCCTGGCCATCGCCGCGATGCCGGCCGGGCTCGAGTCTCAGGAACACCGCGCGGGCGCGGTAACGTTCGTGTATTGGCCGGGCCAGGAGAGGGCGGCGGCCGCTCTCGCCGCTGTGGTAGATCCCCCGCCGGCCATGCCGGGTCTCCCCCCGGACATCCTTTCGCGGGGCGAGATCATTGTGTTGCTCGCCCCCAATCGTGCGGTCTTTGACTCCCTCGCGCCGGGTGTGCCAGACTGGAGCGGTGGGATCGCGTTTCCGGAAGGTGACCGGATCGTCTTGCCGACATTTGCCCCGCGCGCCGGCGGTTTGCCACTCCCGGTTGTGCTGCGTCATGAGCTGGCCCACGTGGCTTTGAGTCGATACCTGGGCTCCGGTGTTCCTCGCTGGTTCCATGAGGGCTACGCGCAGCTCGCCTCCGGCAGTTGGGGGGCCAAGAACGCCTGGACGCTCCGCTTGCATATCGCCGCCGGCCGGACCCCGTCGCTTGAGTCGCTCAGCCTTGACTTCCGTACCGGACGCATCGCGGCAGATCAAGCCTACATGCTCTCGTACACCGCTGTAGAGTACCTACAGAGGCTCGGTGGATCGCGAGGGTTTGCACGACTCTTGCAAGCGTGGACAGAAGCGGGTGATCTCGATGCCGCGATCCGGCGCACCTACGGGCTAACGCTCGGACAGTTCGAGCGAATGTGGCGGCGCGACGTCGCACGGCGGTTCGGCTGGCTGCTGGTCTTGGCACAGACAGCCGTCTACTGGACGCTGCTGACGATCATTTTGCTGGTTATGGGGTATTGGAAGAGGCGCCGGGACAAGCGCAAGCTGGCCGCGCTAGAGGCGATCTCGCGGGAGGAGGAGATTGCGGAGGAAGTTCCGAGGCAAACCGGTGAGGCAGGCTACAACGGCTCCAAGATTGACGAAGTGGAGCCAAACGAATAGCTTGTAGCGGTTCATGCCACAAGGAAATCCCCGCAAGATAAGTGGACGCGGGCCGCGGGCCCGCCGGGCACATTGAGGCAGAGGAGTAACAAGCGCGTCGATGGCTGGTACCGCGGCGAGTGAGCCCCGAGCCTTACAGTTCACACGGTTGAACTGGTTGCTGCTTTTGGTGGCTGCGGCCTGCATCGTCACGGGCTATGCGGCGCTCGCCAGCGGATCACCGTTCGTGTCGACGGTCATCGCGCCGATCCTGCTGGTTGCCGCTTACGCCGTGCTGATACCGCTGGGGATCATACTCTGATCGGCGGTTGACGTGACTGAGGCGGCACGGTAGAGTGGCGGATCTGAAGCGTTTGGGCGCGTAGCTCAGCTGGCGAGAGCGCTGCCCTTACAAGGCAGAGGCCCCTGGTTCGAGTCCAGGCGCGCCCACTTGAGCGGGCCTCCTTGAAGTGAGGATCGACGACCGAAACACGAATTGGCCAAACCACGAGGGTCGGCAAACGGGCAGCTGGCCCCAGATGATTTGAGATTAGCGCGGGCGAGTGCTCGCATCCCGTAACACCAAGCGTGAGAGATGGCCATGAAGTCTGGCAGCACTGGTACCGTGAGGACAGGACTCGGGGCGCTCGTCGTCGCGACCCTAGCGCTGTTCATCCTGTCCTTCCCGTCGGCGCACGATTCGCATGCGGCCACGTTTGTCCAGCAGGAACCGGGCGGCCGGTTCCGGGTGCTGGTTGTGCCGCTGGCGTGCAGAGACCTCGACAGAAGGTTCGGCGAGAAAGTCGCGGATGCGATTCGAGAAAATCTCGAGGACTTCAGCACGCATGCGCCGATCCCCGAGAACGAGTACAAGCGCGCGCTCAAACGCTACGAGGTCAAGGAAGAAGAGCTCAATCCGATCAAGGCGCGGCAGCTCGCGAACTTGATGGGTGCTCAGGTCGTCTACTATGGGGCCTGCGCCGCTTCCGGCGCGTCATTCCAGTTGGACGCCGACTTCATTGACGTGACGACCGGCGACGAAGTCGCGGTGCCCGCGCTTGCCGTCAATGACAAGAGCGATGAGAGCGTCGAGAGCGTTGCTCAGGCTTCGATCCAGGCATTCGAACAGCAGGTGCGGTTCGTCAGGGCCAGGCAGTTCTGCGCCGATTACGTCGGCAGCCAGCAGCCGGACAACGCGCTGCGAAACTGCAACGAGGCTCTTGAAATCAACGCCAACAGCATACCCGCTCTCTTCAACAAGGGTCTGGCTTTCCGCCAGCTGTATGAGAATGAGGAGACCGGCGGCACCAACGGCTGGGCTGATTCGGCCGTCTACTATTTCGAGCGGGTGCTGGAGCAGGATCCTGGCCGGCGAGAAGCCTTGCAGAACGCCGCCTATATCTACTCGCAGACGGGAGAGGCCGACAAGGCGAGTGAGCTATACAGGCAGTACCTAGAGCTTGACCCGGCCAATGTGCCCGTGCGGTTGAAGGTCGCCTACGATATGGCTCAAGCCGACCTCATGGCCGAGGCGATCGCCATCATTCAGGAGGGACTCGAGTTCTCCGAGGAGAATGTCGATCTTCTGCAGTCGCTGGGTGACTATTCGTTGCGCTATTCCGAAGAAGACTCCACCTACGTCGACATCGCGCTCGAGGCTTACGAGCAAGTCCTGGCACTAAAGGGCGAAGAGACGGATCAGGCGATCATCGAGAACGCGTTGGCCGCCTACACGCGGGCCAACCGCTCGCAGGAGGCCATCACCTTCGCCGAGCGCGCTCTCGAGTCGCATTCGGACAGCCCGCGCTTGTGGTCGTTGTACGCTGATGCGCTCGGTCGCGACGGCCGCCTCGCCGACGCCAGCGCGGCGATGGACCGGGTTGTTGAGCTCGACGCTTCGTACCCGAACGCCTATCTGAAGCGCGGCCAATTCAAGTTGCAGGGCGGCCAAGATCAGTCGGCGATGTCCGACTTCAACCTTGCCATCCAGTCCGGCAGCTCGACCGCCGACGATGTGTACCGGCTGTTCTACAGCACAGCGCACGTGGCGCGAAACGATCGCGACTACGGTAGCGCCGTCGGTTACTTCGAGCGCGCCTCGGAATACGCGCCCGCGGATCGGAGACAGGATCTGGAGTTTTGGTGGGGCTACACGTTCTACCAACTGGGCGAAGCTCTCGCTCAGCCCGAGGGCGCGAACCTGAATCAGCTGCAGCGGGCGCAACAGAACTTCCAGGCGGCGATGACGCACTTCAATCGGGCCGGCAGTGTCCGGCGTGAGATCCCGCAGCTGAAGGACGCGACGGACCGGTGGCTACTGAACGTCGATGCGCGGATTCGGCAGATCCAGCGTAGTCAGTAGCCGCTGAATCCAACCCCAAGATCGAGAGAGCCCGGGCGATCGCCCGGGCTTTTTTTGTGCCCTGTTTCGGGGGCTGTCAGCCAGGCGAGGCAGCGCGGTGGTGAGGAGTGAGAGAAGTACTTGACGAAGTGGGGGGCTTGCGCTAGTATGGGTGCGGAGTGGGGAGAAGTGGGGGACAGCGTCCTACCTCTCCTTTTGATGCGCCCGATACCCGCCAACGGGTCTAAGTAATTCTGCCGGGGGAGGTTACTTGACCGGCTTCTTGGGGAGCTATCTCCACCAGCTGGACGAGAAGGGCCGAGTTGCGCTGCCGGCGGCCTACCGCCGTAGCGCCGGCGAAGATGGATTCGTGCTGATCCACGCGCTCGAACCGGCTCTCTTTCTATACCCGGCTCGGACCTGGTCGGAGGTCGAGGAGCGCTTGGGCGAGTTGATGCGGCGGCAGCCGGAGGCACGCAGCTCGATTCTCAGCTTGACGGCCAACGCGGTAGAGGTGGTTCCCGACAAGCAGGGCCGAATTCTGATACCGGAACGTTTGCAGCGCGCCGCGGACTTGAGCGGCGAGGCCCTGATCGTCGGGGTGCTCGACAAGATCGAGATCTGGAACCCCGAGGTCTTCGAAGGGGCCACCAGGGAGGCGCAGCCCGGATTCGAGCAGTTTGTTCGTCAGATATTGGTCTAGAGTGTGAACTCGGCGAGGACGGTCGAGGTGACGTGATGGGCGGATCGAGGGGGAAAAACAGTGCCCGGGTCGCGAGGGCATCGGCCGTCACTCGCCGAATTATTCGAATGGGACGGTGGACAGGTGGCAGGGGGAGGGCTGTGTGGGGCCTAGGGGTAGGGCAAGGCCGTCTGTTCACCGTCTCGACTAACGATGACGTGCCCGGCGTGCCAGACACGGTCCGTCGCGGCGGAGTGCGGATCACGTCGACCTTGGATACAAGCTCCTTTCATGAACCGGTCATGCTCTCTGAGGTGCTGAGCTTCCTCGCACCCGAGCGTGGGGGTCTGTACCTGGATGGAACGCTAGGGGGAGGGGGCCACGCTCGGGCGATACTGGATTCCACCTTGCGGGCGAGCCTATTGGCTCTAGACCGAGATCCCGAGGCGCTCGACCAGGCGCGGGCCGCACTAGCGGTCTACGGCGATCGGGTCGCGCTACGGCAGGGTGACTATTTAGATGCGGGTTCGGTTTTCGATCTGGGGGAGGGCGCATTGGCTGGAGTACTGTTGGACCTGGGGGTGTCCTCCCACCAGATCGACTCTGAGGCACGCGGTTTCTCGTTTCGACCCGGCATTCCGCTCGACATGCGGATGTCGGGGAGTGGCGTCACGGCGGAGGAGTTGCTAGCGACGCTTCCCGCCGATTCGCTGGCCGAGATATTCCGCTCCTTTGGTGAAGAGAGACGAGCACGCCGCCTGGCGGCCGCGATCGTCGAGCGCCGGAGCTGCTCGAGACTCCGGACGAGCGACGATCTCGTGACAGTGATTGAGGCGGTGTGGGGAAGGCCGCCGGCGGCTTCTGACCTAGCCAGGATTTTTCAGGCCTTGAGGATCGCGGTGAACCAGGAGCTCGATTCACTGGAGCGCGCGCTTCCAGTTCTCCGCGATCTTCTCATGCCCGGCGGTCGTATCGTGGTGATTGCCTACCACTCGCTCGAAGACCGCTTGGTCAAGCGTAGCTTTCGAGACTGGAGTCGCGACTGCGTTTGTCCGCCGGGCATTCCGGTCTGCCGATGCCGTGGCCGACCACTGGGGCACGAATTGAACCGCGGTCCCCTTCGGCCCACCGCCGATGAAGTCGCCCACAATCCGCGCGCCCGAAGCGCGCTGTTGCGGGCCTGGGAGCGCGGCGAATGAGGTTGAGGGGCATGCTCACCGCTTTCGCCGCGATTCTCATGTTGGCGGCTATGTTCGTGGCCGTTCACAGGGGCGCCCGCGGCCGCGGCATCGCCGAACGCGTCAGCGAGATCAGCGACCGGCGGGAAGCGGCGGATGTGCAACGGAACGAGCTCCGACAGGAGATCGAGTACCTGCGCAGCCGTAGCAGGGTCGTGGACGCCGCTGAGGGTTTGGGTCTGCGTCTGCCGAGTGAAGAAGAGCTGGTCATCCTCGACCTACGCGGGCAGCCTGCCAGCCAAGCCGAGGAGGCGCTGTGAGGTCGGCAGCTCGCCAGGCGAGGCGCCGGCAGATGCGGCATGGTCTTCTATTGGCTTCGTTGATCCTCGCCGTAGGTGCGGTGCTAGGGCGGACGTTCCAGTTGCAGGTACTGAATGGCGGCCACTGGCGCGCCCGCGCGGTCGCCCAGCACGAGGCGCGCGTGCCGTTGCCGGCGCCGCGTGGCACCGTGTACGACCGCGAAGGACGCGAGCTTGCCATCAGTCGCACCACCTACCGCGTCTCGGTAGCGCCGTTTGAGCTTGCAGATCGCCAACTGGCGGCGGAAGTCCTGCGAAGCGTGCTCGGTTTGCGAAGGAGCACGGCGCAGCGGGTCGCTCAGGGCGAGCGGCGCTGGATTCGCTTCCCCGGTACCTACTCGGCTGTTCGGAGGGGGCAGCTGGAGGAGCGGCTGGACGCAGGTCTGTACTTCGAACCGGTCGTGAAGCGGTTCTACCCGTTGGGTCAGCTCGGAACGGAGATCGTCGGTCGGGTCGATGCCAACGGTCGCGGGCAGAGCGGACTCGAGTTGGCGTTCGACTCGCTGCTGGCCGGGCAGCCGGGATACGGAATACAGCGGAGAGATGCGACCGGCGGATCGACGGATTGGCTGTTGAAGCCGCTGGTCGAGCCGATACCAGGCGGTGACCTGCATCTCACCATCGATGCCGAGCTACAAGCGCTCGCCGAATCGGTGCTCGAGGATGCGGTGGATGAGTCCGGGGCGACCGGGGGTGATCTTTTGATCCTGGACCCTGGAACCGGCGAGCTGCTGGCCGCAGCGAGTCATCGGCGCGGCTGGAGAGGACCGTCCGAGTATCTGACCGCCGCGACCGAGCCCTACGAGGCCGGCTCGACGCTCAAGCCCTTTACGCTCGCGGCACTGCTGGCTGAGGACTATGCCGGCCTCTCCGACAGTGTGGACACGGGAACGGGCGTGTATCGCACGGCGGGGCGGACGATCCATGATGAGACAGCCCATGGTTGGCTGACGCTCGAGAGGACGCTGGCCGTATCGAGCAACGTTGGGATGGCCAAGTTCGCCGAGCGTCTACCCGAGGGCGTGCAATTCCGCTATCTGCGGAACTTCGGTTTCGGGACGCCAACGGGCATCGTCTACCCGTCCGAGTCTCCGGGTCTGCTGCGCCGACCCGCGCAGTGGTCCGCGCAGAGCCGCGCGTCGCTGGCCATCGGGTACGAAGTGGCGGTGACGCCTCTCCAGTTGACGATGGCCTACGGGGCCCTCGCCAATGGCGGAATCTTGATGCGGCCCCGGCTCGTGCGCGAGGCGCGCAACCATCGAGGAGCGGTCCGTTGGTCGGTCGAGCCGGAACCCATTCGGAGGGTTGTGAGCGAGGAGATCGCTGCGCGGTTACGCGATGTGTTGGCGCAGGCTGTGACACAGGGTACGGGTCGCAGCGCGGGCGTGCGTGGGCTGAGCGTGGCCGGCAAGACGGGCACGGCGTGGCGCTTCGATCGTGAGCAGGGCTACGCCGGTCGCACCTACACATCATCGTTCGTCGGTTTGATTCCTTCCGACGATCCGCAGTTAGTGATCCTAGTGAAACTGGATGAACCGAGTGGAGCGTACTATGGCGGCGCGACCGCCGCGCCGGTCATGAGGACCGCGGTACGCGCCGCTCTTGCGGGAAGCTACTGGTCGGCGCCGCCGCTGATGGGGGAGCCGGATATTCCGGAAAAACAGGCGGGAGTACCAGCGGGTCAGGCGCCGGCCGGTGGTCCTTTTGTATTCGCGCTCGACGCGCCATTGCGAAAGACCTACGACCAGGGTGTGATCGAGGCCGCTAGCGCGGCCGTGCCGAATGTCAGAGGTATCTCAATGCGGTCGGCCGCCGGACGGCTGCATGCCGCGGGTTGGCGCGTCGTGGTGCAGGGAGGTGGACGTGTGGTGTCAACGCAGCCGTCGGCTGGAACCCTGTTACGGCGGGGCGAGCGTGTGGTCCTCGTTGGAAGCAACCGTGGTCCTCCCGACGCGCGGCGGAAGGGATCAGGCGCGGGGTGATTCCAGTCGTCGATGTCCTTTCACGTCTCCAGTACCATGGCCTGATGGCCCAACCTGTCCCCCGGACCGATTTAGCGGTTTCGGGGGTCAGCGATGATTCGCGACAGGTTAGGCCCGGTGATCTTTATTGCGCGATACGCGGCTATGTCCATGACGGGCATCGCTTCCTAGAGGATGCTGCGGAGGCAGGTGCAGCTGCCGCGCTGGTCGAGATTCCGGAGGCCAGCCTCGACCTGCCTCAGTTTCAAGTCGCCGACTCCCGCCGCGCCGCCGCAATAGCGGCGCAAGTCGTTCTCGGCGACCCGTCGGCAGGGCTGCGACTGATCGGTGTGACCGGCACGAACGGCAAGACGACGACCGTGCATGTGATTCGGCACGTCCTGTCGCGGTTTGGCGCGTGCGGGTCGCTGGGGACACTCGGAAGCATAACGGCGTCGGGGTCTCGAATCGCCTCGGATCTCACGACGCCAGGGCCTGTGGAGTTTGCGCGTCGTCTGGCGGATCTGAGGGATGGTGGCGTCGAGTGCGTTGTGGCGGAGGTATCCTCGCATGCCTTGGCACAGGCTCGCGTGGACGGCGTGGCGTTCGATGTGGGCGTCTTCACCAATCTGAGCCGCGACCACCTCGACTATCACGCCGGATTCGACGAGTACCGGAACACCAAGCTGCGGCTCGTTGACCTTGTGCGCTCCGGCGGGACGCTGGTCGTGAACGCAGACGAGCCGGCATGGTCGGGCATTGGTGAGGGGAAACGCGTGGTTCGCTTTGGACTCGAGGGGATGGCCGAGTACAGGGCCCGGAAGGTCGAGCTACGGGCTACGGGCTCGAACTGGATTCTGTCGGGTCCCCAGGGGGAGACGGCGGTTGAACTGCCCCTCTTGGGCGAGTTCAACGTGGCGAATGCGCTGGCGGCTGCCGCAGTGGCCGGCGAGTCGGGAATGGACCTGCGAGCGATTGCTGAAGCGCTGGCTTCGACGCCCCCCGTTCTGGGGAGGCTTGAGGTCCTGTCGCAAGAGCCTTTGGTGCTTCGGGACTACGCTCACACCCCGGATGCGCTTCGCCGAGCTCTTCTGGCGCTGCGTCCGCTGGTCCGTGGCCGGCTCATTTGCCTGTTCGGCTGCGGTGGCGATCGTGATCGCGGCAAACGGCCGCAGATGGGCCGAGCCGCCGCTGAAGGCGCTGACTTGGTCATCGTGACTTCGGACAATCCCCGGACCGAACCGCCGGAAGCGATCATCGCCGAGATCCTACCGGGCTTGGAGGGTGTTGAGTTCGAGCCGGAAGTGAATCGCCGGAGCGCGATTGCACGCGCGCTCGATCTGGCCGAACCGGGCGACGCCGTCCTTTTGGCCGGAAAAGGACACGAGGACTATCAGATCGTCGGGACCGAGAGGAGGCCGTTCGACGAGGCAGTCGTCGTGCGCGAGCTGCTGGCAGGGTCGGGAGGTGAGTCGCGATGAGCCGGTTCGTGTGGACGAGCCAGAGCGTTCGCGCCGCTCTGTCGCTAGCCGGCGCAGGACACCCCGGTCGTGAGTACAGCGGCATCTCGACGGATTCGAGGTCGGTGCGGCCGGGCGAGCTGTTTGTGGCTCTCCGCGGCGATCGTTTCGACGGGACCGAGTTCGTCGTCGCCGCGGCGGCCGCGGGGGCGCTGGGCGCAGTGGTCGAGCGACAGCCGGACGGCGTCGGCGCAGACTTCGAGCTGTTTCTCGTCGACGATGCTCTGCGCGCGCTCGGTCGATTGGCCGCCGCGCGGAGGAACGCGCTCGACCCGACGGTTATCGCGATCACGGGGACGGCTGGCAAGACGACGACCCGCGAGTTGACCGCGACGGCGTTGGGCGAAGATGCCTATGCCAGTCCGGGGAACTTCAACAACCTGGTAGGATTGCCGCTTTCGATCCTCGCGGCACCCGAGGACGCCGGTCTCTGGGTGTTGGAAGTCGCGTCCAACAGCCCGGGCGAAGTCGAGCGGCTCGCCCAGATCGCCGAGCCGGACTGCGCCGTGATCACGTCGGTCAGCGAAGGCCACCTCGAGGGGCTCGGCGACTTTCGCGGAGTCCTCCAGGAGAAGCTTGGGCTGCTGTCGGGGCTACGGCCAGGCGGCTGCGCCTTGGTCGCCGACCAACCCGTTAGTCTGGTCCGCGGAGCACGAGAGCGCTGCTCGGATGTGCGGACCGTGGGGCTCGACTCGGCTGCTGACATCTATCCCGACCGCTGGTCGGCCTCCGTACGGGGCGTCGAATGGCGGTGGAAGGGGTGCGACTTCGAGCTGGGCGCATTTGGGGCGCACCTGATTCGGAACGCGATGTTCGCGCTGGCCATCGGCGATCTACTCGACATAGAGCCGCAGGACATGGCCACGCGACTGAAAGATGTGAAGCTGCCGCCCATGCGCGGCGAGGTGCGACGGATTGGTGATCTCGTCCTGCTGGTGGATTGCTACAACGCGAATCCCGCCTCTTTCCGAGCGGCGCTTGAGTCTCTGGAGTTGCTGGCGGGTGGGCGGAAGCGAGCGGTGCTAGCCGGCACGATGCTGGAATTGGGTGATCGATCCGCGGCGCTGCACGCGGAGATTGCCGACGCGATGGTAGCCGCCGGCATCGAGTTCATCGCGCTGACGGGTGGCTTCTATGCCGCCTATGAAACGACGCGCGTGCCCCCTTCAAGCGAGGTGATCTTGGCCGAGAACCTCGACGAGGCCTACCGCGAACTCGCGGCGCGCTTGCGCGGCGAGGAAGTGGTACTGCTCAAGGCATCGAGGGGGATGAAGTTCGAGCGAGCGATTCCGCTGTTCGAGCGCGACTTCGGCGTGGCAGCGGCGAGCGGTGTGAACGAACGCGAAGCGAACGGGGGCTGAGTTGCTGTACGAATTCCTGTTTCCGTTAGCTGACAGGCATATCGTATTCAACCTGTTCCAGTACATCACGTTTCGAGCCGGGATGGCGATGGTGACGGCGCTGTTGATCGCCTTCGTTTCCGGGCCACCGATCCTCGCATGGTTACGGAGGAAAGGGATTGGCCAGGTGATCCGGCTCGATGGCCCGCATGCTCATCTGTCCAAAGCGGGCACACCGACGATGGGAGGACTGATAATACTAGCTTCGGTGCTCATACCAACACTTCTGTGGGCGCGTCTGGACGATGCCTATGTCCTCATCGCTCTGGGCGTTACCGCGGCTTTGGGCGCGTTGGGGTTTGCGGACGACTATCTCAAGGTCGTCCAACGGGAGTCGCGGGGTCTCGTGGCGCGCTATAAGCTCGTTGGTCAAATCGCCCTGGGCTTGCTGCTCGGCTATCTGCTGTGGAAGTACCCACTGAGCGCATATCCCGCGAACCACACCAGCCTTCCCTTCTTCAAGGATCTTAGGCTCGTGGTATGGGCACCGTTCTTTATTCCGTTCGTCGCGCTCGTTCTGAGTGGAAGCGCCAACGCTGTGAATCTCACGGACGGGCTCGATGGACTGGCGGCCGGACTGGCGGCGATCGCCGGAGGTACGTTCGGCCTCTTCGCTTACTTGATCGGCCGGGTAGATGCCTCGGCGTACCTCGGCCTGTTCTACCTGCCCGGCGTCGGAGAACTGGCCGTGTTCTGCGCGGCGCTGGCCGGTGGCGCCCTCGGGTTTCTCTGGTTCAACAGCCATCCGGCCGAGGTCTTCATGGGCGACACGGGTTCGCTGGCGCTAGGTGGAGCGCTCGGCGCCGTGGCCGTGCTGATTAAGGGCGAGTTCCTGCTGGTGATCATCGGCGCCGTATTCGTCGCCGAGGCGCTGTCGGTCATACTGCAGACGTCCTGGTTCAAGTTCACGCGCAAGCGCTTTGGGCAGGGCCGCCGGATCTTCCGTATGGCGCCTCTTCACCACCATTTCGAGCAACTCGGGTGGTCGGAGTCCAAGGTCGTCGTCCGCTTTTGGATCGTCGGCATACTCTGCTCGCTGATTGCTCTCAGTACGCTGAAGGTACGATGACTGCCGCAACGCACTGGGCGGGCGCTCGCGTCGGTGTGCTTGGGCTGGGTCGCAGCGGCCGGGCGGCGACGCAGCTTCTGGCGCAGGTCGGGGCATCCGTCTACGCCAGCGACAGCGCTGATAACGAGGCGCTGCGGCAACAGGCGGAGGCCCTTCGCGGTCTCGGCGCCGAAGTCGAGCTGGGGCATCACGACCTTGGCAAGCTCGAGCGCTGTGATCTGCTCGTGCTGAGTCCGGGGATTCCGCCGAGTGCCGAGGTCCTGCAGAGCTGGGCGTTGCAGGGCCGGCCGGTGATATCGGAGCTGGAATTGGCGTTCCGCTTCCTCGACGCTCCAGTTATTGCCGTCACCGGCACGAACGGCAAGACCACGACGACGGCCTGGATTGGAGCGATGCTCGAGCGGGCCGGAGCACGAGTCGGTGTCGGGGGCAACATCGGGCGCGCGTTGTCCGAGATCGCCGCCGACGCCTCCGGGAGCTATGAGTGGGTGGTCGTCGAAGTGAGTTCATTTCAGTTGGCTTACATCGACAGCTTCAAACCCGTGATCGGTGTGTTCCTGAATCTGTGTCCCGATCACGTGGACTGGCATGGAAGCATCGAAAGGTACTACGCGGACAAAGCGCGACTGTTTGACAACGGCGACGCGGACAGCTGTTGGGTGTTGAATGGCGAAGACGAAGAGGTGGCTCGCGTCGCGGACGGCAAGCCTGGGCGCGTACAAGGCTTCTGGGTGAACTCGGAACCGCCGCCCGGGAAGCCGGGGGCCTGGCTGGCCCCGGATGGCACGCTCGTGGTTCGCCAGCCCGATTGGGAGACCGAATTGGGCAACCGGCGCGAGCTGAACTTGCTGGGCCTTCACAACGTCGCCAACGCATTGGCCGGTAGCTTGGCCGCCGTCTTCGCCAGAGCCCCGCTCGATGCCGTCCGCACCGAATTGCGCGAGTTTCGGCCCTTGCCGCACCGGCTTCAGCCGGTTGGCGAGCTGGGAGGAGTGCTCTGGATCAACGACTCGAAGGCTACAAACGTAGCCTCGGCCCGCGTAGCTCTGGAGTCGATGGAACGTCCGGTCGTGCTTCTTCTGGGCGGGCGCGGCAAGGGCGAGTCGTTCATGCCTCTGCTCAACGCTCTGCATGAACACGCCCGGGCGGTGATCGCCTACGGCGAAGCCGCGACGCAGGCGCAGAGCGAGCTGAGTGAGCACATTCGCCTTGAACGGGAAGATGGTCCCTTCGATCAGGTCGTGGCACGGGCGGCGGCGTTGGCCGAACCCGGCGATGTTGTATTGCTCGCACCTGCCTGTGCCAGCTTTGACATGTTTCGTGACTACGAAGAGCGCGGCGAGCGCTTCATAGAACTCGTTAGGCAAAGAGTGGCGTGAGAGACCTGGCTGCGGCTGTTACGGTTGACTCCTATGTCCCGTCCGCGGGTAGCGCGCGGCGCGACGCGGGAGTCTTACTGGCTGTCACCGTGTTTCTCGTGCTGGTCGGTCTGCTAACGGTGTACAGCGCCAGCTCGTTCCTGGCTCAGAAACAAGGACTCCCGGATCACTATTACCTGCGCCAGCAGGCGAGCAAGGCGCTGCTCGGCCTTCTGGCGCTCTATGTGACGGCGCGAGTTGACTACCGGGCATACGCTCGGCTCGCTTGGCCGGTCATGGCGGTCACGCTCTTCACCTTGCTGCTGCTGGTGCTGCCGGGTACGGAATCGGTCGCGCCGGTTCGGAACGGTGCGCGTCGCTGGATCGATCTGGGGGTTCGCTTCCAGCCGTCGGAGCTGGCGAAGCTGGTGATGGTGATCTGGGCGGCGGCACTTGCCGCCAAGAAAGGCGAGCGCATCAGGAGCCTGCGTTGGGGGCTGGCGGCGTTCGCCGTCATCTACTTGAGCATGGCCTTCCTGATCATGCTCCAGCCCGATCTCTCGTCGGCGGCGCTGATTGGATTGCTGTGCGGTATCGTTCTCTTTGCCGCGGGCGCACGCATCGGCCACTTCATTCTGCTGGGAATCTTGGCCGTGCCCCTATTTTGGGAGTGGATTCGCACAGCCAGCTATCGTCTGGCCCGACTGGTGTCCTTCCTGAACGCCGGGGCTGATCCCGAAGGGGCCGGCTATCAGCTTAGACAAGCTCTCATCGCCGTGGGCTCGGGGGGGCTGTTCGGCGTCGGATATGGCGAGAGCGCGCAGAAGTACTACTTCCTGCCCGAGCCACACAACGACTTCGCCTTCGCGATCATCGCGGAGGAGTGGGGTTGGATGGGCTCGGTGATCATCGCGCTTGCGATAGCCGGCTTTGGGTACTTCGGGCTGCGGATTGCGCGGCGCGCCCCGGACGCCTTCGGTTTTCTCCTGGCGGTTGGCTTGACCGCGCTGGTTGTTGCTAGCGCCTTGATTCATATGTGCGTGTGTGTTGGGCTGTTGCCCACGACAGGGGTGACACTGCCGTTCGTTAGCTACGGCGGTTCGAGTCTCGTCGTCTCGTTGGCGGCGGTTGGGATACTCCTGAACATCGGAAGTTGGCGAGCGTAGCACTGTGGGCCACCGAGCGATCATTGCGGGCGGTGGAACGGGCGGTCACCTCTACCCGGCGCTGAATCTGGCCGAGGCGTTGAAGCGGTTGGCGGGAGATGGGATCGAGGTCTTGCTGGTTGGAGCTCAGAGAGGAGTGGAGGCGCGGGTGCTGCCCGAGCGGGGGCTGCCCTATCGCCTGCTTCCGCTCGAGCCGATCTACAGAAGCCGGCCGTGGCGGAATTGGCGCCTTCTGGTTTCCGCTCTCCGTTGCGGATGGGACTTGCACAGTCTTTTTGAGTCCTATCGTCCGGGCTTGG
>JASFMO010000023.1:0-16976 GCA_050117535.1 Gemmatimonadales bacterium
TGCCGACTGTCCCGTGCCTTCTGGACGTGCGAGACACCGCTCCGCATAGCGGTGATGGGCCCCTTTCGATCGAAAGGAGACACTCGCCGTGTCTTGCCCACCGCGCTCAGGCCGACACCTCGTCGGTCCGATTTCGCTCCTGTTCGTCGTGGTCCTCGGTTTCCTTGCCTGCCGAGCGGATCAGCCGTCCGAAGCGCTGCAATGCCCCCAGTGCGACGGCTGCACCAGCCTTCTGGTCGGCCGCCTCGCGTCGGAGGACGGCTCGACAATGACGAGCCACTCCTGCGATTCCGGGACCGACCGCACCTGGATCAGCATGGAGCCTCGACGGAGCCATGCGCCGGGCGCCATGGACACGCTGTGGATGGAACCGAAGCGGACCATGGGGCCCGAAGACACGGACCGGATCCCCTGGGGCGCGATCCCGCAGGTCGCCGAGACCTGGAAGTTCATGAACGCCGCGTATCCCATCATGAACGAGCACCAGCTGGCCATCGGCGAGACGACCACGGGCGGCAAGCGGGAGTTGAAGAGCAACGAAGGAATCATCGATGCCCCCGAGCTCTACCGGCTGGTGCTGCAGCGGGCGCGCACGGCGCGCGAGGCCATCCGTGTCGCGGACGAGCTGACGAAGCAGTACGGCTATATCGACTGGGGCGAGTGTTTTACCTTCGCCGATCCGGAGGAGGTGTGGTTCTTCGAGATCCTGGGGCCCGGCGCGGGGAAGGTGGGCGCGGTGTGGGCGGCGGTGCGCATCCCGGACGATGAGATTGCGGTAAGCGCGAACTCGCATCGCATCCTCGATCTCGACTTGAGCGATCCTGATCGCTACATGGCTTCGGACAACGTCTTCTCGTTGGCGGAGGAGATGGGTTGGTGGGACGCCGACAGCAGCGAGCCCTTCCGCTTCGCCTACGCGTACGCCAGTCGGAGCAGCCTCTACTCGCGGCGGCGCGAATGGCGCGCGCTCAGCCTGCTGGCTCCATCGCTCGGCCTCGATCCGAACGCCGAGAACTATCCGCTCTCGGTTAAGCCGGATGACAAGGTCTCGGTGGCGGAGGTGCTGGAGATCTTTCGCGATGCGTACGAGGGGACTCCCTATGATATGACCCGGCGGCTGACGGTGGTGGATCGAGCGGGGGAGACGGTCAAGAGCCCGCTGGCGAATCCGTTCATGAGCGCCGACATGAGGGAGCTGTTGGGTGTAGAGCGCGAACGGACGATCGCCTCACCCTATGCGACCTACGTCCAGGTCACCCAGTCGCGCGGCTGGCTGCCCGATCCGATCGGCGGCGTCGTCTGGCTGGGCTACGACAACCCGGCCACGACGCCGCACCTCCCGTTCTACATCGGAATCTCGCGGATGCCGGAGTCGTACCGTGTGGATGGCCGTCGTGCCTACCGGCGCGACTCGGCGTGGTGGGCGTTCCGTCGCGCTAGCAAACTCTCCTACTTCCGCTACGAGGAGATGAAGGAAGTGCTGCGCGAGGTCTGGGAGCCCATCGAGCGGGAGGCGTTCGCCGGCCAGGCGTCGCTGGAGGAAGAGGCTTTGGAACTCTACACCCAGGACCCGGAGCGCGCGGAGGCGTTCCTGACCGAATACTGTCACGAGACCGCCGAGCGGACGGTCGAGCGCTACTGGCAGTTGGGGGACGAGCTGTGGACGCGCTTCCACCTGGCATTCTGAAGATGGCTAAGCCTCCGTCACCGACGCCAGAAGTGCTGCTGAAGGCAAAGGCCAAACCTGACTTGGTCGAGGTCCCGGCTCGATCCGTCCTCGCCATCGAAGGCGCCGGCCCACCGGAAGACTCGGCTTTCGCGGCCGCGATCGGAGCGCTGTACGGGATCGCCTACACGCTCAAGTTCGCGCGGAAGAAGGCCGGGCTGGGGGACGACAAGGTCGGCGTGCTGGAGGGTGAGTGGCGGAGCGAGGGCCACGATCCGTCGATTCTCGCCGCGCCACGCAGCTCGTGGCGCTGGCGGCTGCAGATCGCGCTCCCCGAAGCCGTGAAGAAGGCCGAGGTCCGTTCCGCCATCCTGGCCGCGACGACCAAGACGGGCGGCAAGCTGGAAGGAAGCCGCGAGGCCGAGCGGGTCGATCTCATCAAGAAGCCGAAGCGGCGCTTCGCCCGCATCCTGCACGTCGGCCCTTACGCCGAAGAGCCGAGGAGCATCGCCCAGATCGAGGCCCTGCTCGAGAGCGAGGGCCTGTCGCGCGAGGCGTGGCACGTCGAGGTGTATCTGTCGGACCCGAACCGCACGGCTCCGGAGAAGCTCAAGACCGTATTGCTTGTTCCCATCGCCCGGTGAGCGAGGTCGGCGTGGTGCTAGGTTAGTTTCTGCGGCGCGTTCTCTGTGCTCTGTCGGGTGTGGACGAGCAGCACCGATCACCGCTGAGGGGGGTCGTACTCCGGCGGCCTGACCGCAACCACCGTGCCGGATGAATCCGCGACCCGATCGTCGAGCAGAGAGCGCTTGACATGAAATAGCTTCATTCGGCGGCAATTCGTTTTCCCACCGGCTGCACGGAGTAGCTCCATGCTGTGGGCGCGACCCACGGGTGCGATGATTCTGATGCTCTTGCTGGGACACGCTTCCTTGACCGCCCTAACGGCGGGCGCGAGGTCGGAGTCCCCGGAGATCAGAAGCGCTCGGTCGTACTCGCCTTTCACCGCGCCCAACAGAAGATGCAGAGCAATGTTTACGTCGGTTTCCTTCTCCTCATGATCCTGCCAGGTGCTACCGCATGTTCTACACTCACGATTCTTGTACTTGAAATTGCCGAGTATGGGGGTCACACCGACAGCCCGGAGTGCAGTCATGTACTCGCGATGGCGTCTGAATGCACTCGGACGCCATGTGGCGTAGGCAGTGAAGTAGTAGATCGGGTCGAGCTCGAACTGAGGCCTAGGCGCAAAGTGCTGGCAGAGTGCTCTCAGGTTGAGCCACTTGAGATAGGGCCGGCCTAGGTCGTCGAGGGCGTGGTAGAGGTTAAACCCATCTATGAAGGCTGTTACACGCACTGGCGGGTTCTGGAAGAAAAAACGCCCATGGACCGTGGCCCATGGGCACCGCAGGGACGTACCCTGCGGGAGGAATGGTGCGTAACATATGCTGCCGCACGCCGGATTTCAAGACTTTCCAAAACGATACTTGAGTAAGGTCTTCTACCTTCGCGCCGCTACCATTGGGGTCTTCGCAAGCTCGGCTAACTCCATTCAATCGATCGCACGACCGAAGTGTCCAACCGTCAACGCGGCGCCTCCCACAGACTACACCGGGTCCATCAACAAACTCTCAACCGCGGGTGGCGGCTATCGGCGTCCGGAACGGCAGTCGACCCTTCAGCAACTTCTTCTTGCTGTAGCTCCGAACGGTCTTCATCTTCCAGCCCCTACACCAACGGCCGCATTCCGGGCCCAGGAAGCGCCGTTGGCGTCTGCCTTCGTCGAGCTGATGACGCGCCCGCGACAGCCCGGAGTGCTTTGATGTATTGCGATGGCGCTTGTGGGCACCTGGAAGCCAAGTGGCGCAAGCAGAGAGGTAGTAAGTTCGCGGGCCCACTTTCAGCCGAACAGCGCCTCGAGGTCGTGCGTTCCGCACTCGAGCGTTTGGGCCGACACATCTCTGAGCCGGCGGATGTCACGGATCTTGTCGGCCACGTTCCAGCCGTTGGCGCAGACCACCGTGCACGAGGCGCAATCCTCGCACACTCGCTGGGGTAGCTGCAGGGACCCGATCACGCTGTGCGCCAGCGCCGGTTGGCGATACGCGTACGCGTACATGTACGCCCGCATCAGGTCGGGAATCGGGAGTCCGGCCTCGCAGTGCCGCAGACACTGGCCGCAGCCCTGGCAGTACATGCCGGGACCCGAGGCTTCCCGCTCGAGGTCCCGCCTCTCGGTGTCGTTCAGGCTCAGATCTTCCATCACCGAGAGGTCGGTCTCCATCTCTTCGAAGGTGCTGAAGCCGGGGATCGTGGCGTGCACGTTCGTATCCTGCAAGACCCATATCAATGAGGCGCGCGCGTTGACGGGTGGCCCGCCCCGTGCCGTATCGCCCCGTATCACCTTGATGGCCACGACGCCCAGTCCGGCGCCCGCGGCCCGCGCAATCGCTTCCTTGACCTGCGCGACATCGGTCTGTCTCGGGTTGTACGACGCCATCACCACCTCGTAGAACCCCGAGTCCACGGCGGCGTGTACCGCCTCCGGCACATTGCTGTGCGTGGTGAGGCCCAGGAATCGTGCCTTGCCGGCCTCTTTCGCCTTGACCATGGCGTTCATGGCAGGCTCGTGGAACGCCGATGCTCGGCGCGAGACCATGTGGTGGTAGGCGATATCCACGTAGTCCATCTGCAGATTCCGGAGCGCGGTATCGAGTATCCGGGTGAACTCCTGCTCGGTCGCCGCGTCGGTATACAGGCCCGTCTGGTAATTCTGGGGCAGGTGGACCTTGGTGCCGTAGATGAACGACTCCCGCGGTCGGCCCTTGAGGACCTCCCCGATCATCCTCTCGTTGTTCGTCTGCTGCGGTTGAGCGGCGGTGGAGTCGAAGTGGGTAATGCCGGCGTCGAGGGCGGCTCGCATCAAGCCGGGCGTACCGGCGCTCAATATGCCCATCCCGATCACCGGGACTCTGATGCCGGTCTTCCCAAGGGTGCGGTAGACGAGCGCGCGCTGTACCCGGTCTTTACCCCATCCCGGCTGCGCCGTGGCACCGCACAGGATGCCGGCCATTCCCGCTGCTGAAGACTGTATGAAGTCTCTTCGGCTGATCGGCCTGCTCTTCATGAGGTCCCCCTTTCGGTGCTCGACCTCGAGACCGGATTCCGCTCTTAGCCTTACTGCGACCCGAGCAGGTGCCGGTCGAAGAAGTCGTCCGTCGCCTTGAAGGCCTCGATCCAGCGATAGAACAGTAAGAAGCTGTGCACGTCGTCCGGGTAGACGATCAGTTCGTACGGGACTTCGTGTGCGCGCAGCAACTGCACCAGGCCGACCGTCTGCGAGAAGTCAACGTTCCGGTCGTCGTCGCCGTGGATCAGCAACACCGGTGACGTCCACGTGTCGATGGCGGAGATCGCCGAAGAGTTGTACATGACGCTGTCGCGCGGCTCCAGGCTGCCGTAGAGGTGGACGCCCGCGATGTCCACACCGGCCTTGAAAATATCCGAGTTGCGCGCCAGCCCCTGCGCCGTGAGGATGCCGCCGTACGACAGGCCCCAGAGTCCCACCCGCTCTGGGTCCACGTCCGGACGCGACTGCAGGTACTTGCCGGCCGCGTAGATGTCCTGGTACTCGGAGTTGCCGCGCCGGCCGTAGTCCTCGATATCGCGGAACGCGGTCCCGTAGCCGATCCCGCTCCGGTAGTTCACGGACAGCGCCACGTAGCCCTTGTTCGCGAAATACTGGCTCATCGCGTAGGCCATGTGGTAGAAGCGCAGGTAGTGGTAGCCCAGCAGCATCTGCCGCCGCGAGCCGCCGTGGATGAAGATCAGCGCCGGGCGCCGTTCTCCCCGCTGCAGGTCCGGCGGCAGGAACAGCTGCGCATGATATTGCAGGCTGTCCGGTGAGGTGATGACCACGTTCCGTGGAACGACGTGCGCGTTCTGAGGGAACTGAGACGGCAAGCTCGTGATGACCCGGGGGGTACCGCCGTCGGCGTCGACCACCGCCACACTCTGCGGCTGCTTCGGACCGGCCTGCAACACGGCGACGTGCTTGCCACTGGCGAGCACGGCCGGGTAGGTCTCGAGCATCTCTCCCTTGGTGAGCTGTTTGGGCCTGCCTCCGTCGACCGACACGCGCCACAGGTGGCGTCGGTCGATGTCCTCGATGTTCGTCGCGTAGTAGAGGTAGCGGCCGTCGGCCGAGTAGGCGATGTGCTCGACCATCCCTTCTCCGCGCGTGAGCTCTTCCGGCTCGCGCTTCGGGTCTCTTACCGAGATGGCGTAGCGGTGGCCCTCCCAGTCGGCCGGCTCGGAGCGGAAAATGATGTGGTCGTTCACCCAGTCGAGCGAGCGGATATCGGTGAAGCGACCGTCTTGCGGCCATGTATGCCATAGCCGACGACCCGTACCGGTTCGCGCGGTGGCGATCCAGATCTCCAGCGTGTGGCCGCCGGCGAAACCGGCCCGCTCCAGCCCATCGGGCAGGAGGGTGTCGGGCTCCTGTCTCCGCCTCCACCAGGGTACCCGTTCGCGGGAGGCGCCGAACGGTAGCCCGGGCCTGCGGACGAACGCGACGTGCGATCCGGCTGGCGACCAGACGGGCGAAATATCGCGGTCGACGCCCGGCGCCATGTAGACGACGGAGTGTCGCTCGAGATCGTAGACCCCGATGTAGCTGTGATCGTCCCGGGCGCTGACGAAGGCGATCCGCTTCGAGTCTGGCGACCAGACCGGCGAGCGGTTGGTGCCGAAGGCGATGAAAAGCGGACCGGCGGTCTCGGGGTCGTGGCCCGTCAACGCGGCGCGGTCCACGGGGGCGGCATGGATCTGCCCGTCCGTCGTATAGGCGATCCAGCGGCCGTCTGGCGAGAGGACGGGGTCCCAGGCCTCGGCGATGCGCCACGGCTCGCCGCCGCTGCTGCGCACGGCCCAGGCCGCACGCTCGGCGCCGTCAGCGTCGCTGGCCGGATTGGCGATCCAACCTTCGCGGTTGGGCTCGTGGCCCCGCACGAAGAGAATGATCGAGCCGTCATCCGAGATCTGGAGCTCGGACAGGTCGGTGCCGTCGTCCTCCATGAAGTGGGTCAGCCGGAGAGGCACGAAGTCCGGGGCCACCGCCGTATAGACGTTCCGCATCCCGCGCTCGTATTCGATCCAGGCGATACGGTCCGCCCGCTTCGCGGAGACGAGATTGAAGGCGTAGGCCGGTGAGAGAATGTCCTCGATCGTGAATCGCTGCTGAGCCGATAGCGGTGCGGACACGGTGAAGAGCAGAGCCACTAAGGCCAGTAGGGGGCGGACCACAGCGCTCGCAACGACGTCAGCGGTGATTGAGTAGCGGGGGGGTCGGCGCAAAGTCGAGGAACGGTATGGCTGATCTTTGTGCATCGTACTCTCCGCGCGGAAGAAAGCCCTGAAGTCGGTGCTCACATTTATACGGGTCAGAGACGAGAACCGCGGACAGGGCATCGCAGTGTCAAAGACGATTCCAACTTTGCTCAGCGCGAGGTGGTCCGCAACTCCGATCCAGGCGAAGCCCCGCGGTCGCTTTCGTGATTGGCGCCAAACAGCCATCTTGAGACCAATCCAATCACACAGTCTCGACCTCACAGGATACTTGCTGGAGACTCCTATGAGCGCCAACCGAGGTTTCCGTACGCTCGTCTCTCTGGCCGTGGTATTGCTCGGCCTCGCTAACACCGCTCAGGCCCAGCGTTCTGACGATCTCCCTGGGCCCCAGTCTACCTGGTCGCTGGCGGCCGCGGGTGACGCCATCATCACAAGACGGATCTCGCCATTCGATCATCCGGGCGACCCGGGCTTCCACAGACTGGCGTACCTGGTACGAGCGGCGGACGCAGCGTTCGTGAACCTAGAACTTTCCCTCTTTCGACTGGATTCGTTCGAGGCCTGGCCCGAAGCGGAGAACGGAGGCAATTGGGAGTTGGCGCCGCCGGAGGTGGCCTACGATCTGAAGGAGATGGGCTTCGACCTCTACAATAGAGCGAACAACCACACCACCGATCTCGGTGTCGAGGGGATGCGGCTGACCAACCAGCTCCTCGATTCACTGGGCCTCATCCATTCGGGCAGCGGTATGAATCTCGGTTGGGCCAGCCGGCCGGGCTATCTGGATACGCCGAAGGGTCGTATCGCGCTCATCGGCTTCGCGACGACCTTCACGCCCATGTCGCGGGCTAGTGATCCTCGCGGACCCTACATGGGCCGCCCGGGCCTCAACCCGCTGCGGGTGCGGAGAACCTACGAAGCGGATTCGACCACCTTCGAGCACCTGTCGACCGTGGCCGCGAACCTCGGCGGCAGGGTGCCCGAGGAACCGGATGAACCGATTCGGCTGTTCGGGGTCCGAGTCCACCGCGGTGAGGTTAACCGAGTCGTCACCGAACTGAACTCCTATGATGAAGAGCGGATACTGGGCGAGATCCGCAACGCCTCGCGTTTGGCCGACTTCGTCGTCGTGAACAGTCACTCCCACGATCGAGGCGCCGAGCGAACCCAGCCTCCCGAGTGGTTACGGGAGTTCGCCAAGCGGTGCCTCGATGCCGGCGCGGCGACATACATCATCCACGGGCCGCACATATTACGCGGCATCGAGATTCACGACGGAAAGCCGATCTTCTACTCGCTGGGCAACTTCATCTTCCAGAACGAGACGATCGACCCGATGCCCCAGGACAACTACGAGAACTACGACCTGGACGAGGCGGCGCTGGCGGCGGACCTGTACGACCGCCGCTTCCGTGTCAACGAGGAGGGGGAGCCGACCACCGGCTTCCCCTCCAGCCCGGTTTGGTACGAGAGCGTGCTCGCGGTCCCGACCTTTCAGGGCAGTCGTCTGGTCGACCTCAAGCTCTATCCCATCGACCTGGCCCAAACGGCGCCGCGCTCGCAGCGTGGGACGCCACGGCTGGCGGACGAAGGGACGGGTCGCAAGATCATCGAACACCTGGGGGCGATGTCCGCCGAGTTCGGTACGACCATCGAGTACAAGAACGGCATCGGCGTGTGGCGGCCGGTCGAACCGGTCACGTCACCGGTTCGGTGAGGCCTGGCCGTGCAGCAGGGTTGGCAGTCCGTGTCCGGCCTCGATTGCGGCGCCGGCATCGGCTGAACAGCGCCGGGAGTGGGACGGGCACTTTACAGCCGGCTTAACATAGATATATTAGCATAACTGTATCCGTAGCGCTCGAACTCAACGAAACACGAGTATGCCAGCTTACGATTACATCTGCGAAGACTGCGGTGCCGCCTTCGAAATCCGCGCCTCGATGTCCGCCTATTCCCAGGGTTTGAAACCCCAGTGCCCGGAATGTGGATCGCAGAACGCCTCGCGGAAATTCGGCGCCGTCAACGTGCTTACCCGCTCGTCGAGCAGCTCGCCGTCATCGACCGGCTGTGGACACTCCGGATTCACTTGAGCGAACTGAGTCCGCCCGGTCCGGGTGGAACCTCGTGCCTTGCTGTTCGGTTTACTTCGGCTAGCTTATTTCCCACTACCAAGGCAACGAGAGTACCGGGGCGCCGGTTGGCGCCGCGGTCTGTCATGTAGAAAAGAATCGAGGAGGACCCGCTATGCGTTCCAGACGGTTAGTCATGCTCGGCCTGCTGCTCGCGCTCGGCGCGACGGCCTGCTCGTCGGTCCGGTATAATAATGACTTCGATCCGGCCATCGACTTCAGCAACTTCAGCACCTACGCCTGGCTCGAGGCGGCGGACCCCTCCAAAGCCGACCGCGGTGTGGACGAGTTCACCGAGCGACGGGTCATCGCGGCCGTCGACAACGAGCTGGCGTCCCGGGGGTACACCAAAGCGACGTCCGGACAACCGGACATTCTGATCAACTTCTACCTCACGACCGAGAACAAGATCAACGTCGATACCTACAACACCGGCTGGGGCTACTACGGTTGGTACGGCGGCACGCAGACGACGGTGCGGCAGTGGACGGAGGGTACGCTGGTCATCGACTTCATCGACACCGCCGAGAAGGACCTGGCGTGGCGTGGCTGGGCGCAAGGCGAGCTCCAAGCGAACCTGAGCCCGGAGGAGCGCACCCGGCGGGTCAACAAGGTCGTCGAGGGTATTATGAAACAGTACCCGCCGAAGTCGTAAGCGTTGATAGCTGGATTGTCCGCCCCGTTGGCACGGCGGCAATCTGAGGTTGGAGGGGAGTCGCGTGAGCGGCTCCCCGTTTTGTTGTGCAGGGGTAGCCGGCTAGCTGGATTCGCGTGATGAACGGCCTGTCGCGGAATACTACGGTTGCGGCTGCCGTGCTCGTGCTGGGCGGCCTCCAGTCGAGCCTGGCTCACCTTCGCGCGCAGCCGCCTCCCACCGCGGACCGGGCCCTCGAGGTCTATCAGCAATGGCCCGATTCCCTGCTCCGGGTGACATTGGAATACGTCAGTCTCGCGCAACTAACGCGGACGCGCGATCCGTGCATACCCGCCGACCTGCAGACCAGCTGGATCGATTGGCTCAACCGCAAGGTGTCGAAAACCGTCTGCGGTTCGGCGATGTGGTTCGACGGGTTCTTCGGCGATGCGACGGTTTACGATGAGAAGGACACGAGCTACGGTCGGATCTTCACGGGCCTGTGGTGGGACAAGCGCGACGGCATCGACCCCAAGTTCAAGTTTCGGGTCAAGGCGGTCTTCCCGCGGCTCGAGAACCGCCTCAACGTCATGGTCGGGCGCGAGAGCGTCGACGACATCGTCACCGCGGCGACGGATGGGGCGGAGGGGCTACCGCAGTCGCTGGCCACGTCGGAGGACGAGGATTTCTTCCTCGGTTTGGGGTACGCTCCGCTCTCCGATCGGTATTCCCGACTCCATCTGGACGTGGGGGCCCGACTGAAAGTGCCCGTCGATCCTTACGCCCGAGTGCATTACAGGCAGAACTTCTTCATCGGCGAGACTCGGATGGTGCGGTTTCGCGAGACGTTGTTCTGGGAGCGGTCGCGGGGCTTCGGGACCACCACCCGGCTCGATTTCGACTGGACGCTCAGCGATCGCATGCTTCTGCGCACGTTCGGGTTTGGAACGTTCGCGGAGACGATCACGGGACTGGAATGGCAGACGGGGACGATTCTGTACAGCTACGTCGGGCCGAGCCAGGCTATCGCCGTTCAGGCGGACGTACGCGGCGAGACCGGTAGGGAGGTCGCGATCATCGACTACGGTCTCACCGGCGTCTATCGGCGCACGGCGTTTCGGCCCTGGTTGTTCGCGGAACTGAGCGCCGGTGTCTCGTGGCCGCGCGCGTCGTTGGAAGAGGAGCGGACGATCAATCCCGGCGTCGGCATCGGCTTCGAGATGTTTTATGGGGTTCGGCGCCAGCGGTAAACTGATCACTGAGCCCTGACTGGAGTACGAACGATCCCCCCGACGGTTGCCAGCGCCGGCGTTCGGAAGCATCTTCGGCGACTTCCGCCTGGCCCGTTGTCGGGCGATTGAGCGATATCGGCCTGTGCAGTGCCGATCGACAAGCCCGGGAAGGAAGAAGACAAGCAATGCCAGTTTTTCGATATGCTACGCATTCGCGCCGGGCCGGCGTCGTCGCCCTGCTCGCGATTTTGCTCACCGGCTGCGCCGCCGAGCGGTCGGAGGAAGCCGATGTCTTGGCCACGATCGGCGGGGATCCGCTCACACGGGCCGAAGTCGAAGAGGTAGCGGGCGAGCGACTGGGCAATCTCGACCACGAATACCGCCGGCAGCGTTACGATTTGGTCGAGTCGGCGCTCAACCGGGCCATTCGCGACCGGCTGCTGGAGATGGTGGCGGACTCGCGCGGGCTATCGGTGGAAGAATTGATCGCCACCGAGGTCGACAGCCAGGCGCAGGTGACCCAGGAGGAAGTCTTGACCTGGTACGAGCAAAACGAGGCTGCCCTGGGCGGACGCACGCTGGAGGAGTTGGCGATGCCGATTCGTCAGTTGTTGGCGGACAGCAAGCGCGAGCGGGCGCTGGAAGAGCTGACGGAGGGCGTGCGGCGGGACGAGGAGGTAGTGGTGCTCCTCGAGCCGTTCCGCGTCGAGCTGGACAACGAAGGTGCGCCGGCCATGGGTCCGGAAGATGCGCCGGTTACGCTGGTCGAATTCTCGGACTTCGAGTGTCCCTACTGCGCCCAGTTCTATCGCACGCTCAAGCAACTGGCGGAGAACTACAGCGGAAGGCTCCGCGTCGTGTACCGCCAGTTTCCGATCCGGACCCATCCCAACGCGTACGCGGCGGCCGAAGCATCGCTCTGCGCTCACGACCAGGGCGAGTTTTGGGCGATGCACGATGTCATGTTCGAGGATCAGGACAATCTCGACCCGACTTCGCTGAGAGAAAAGGCCGAGCGGATTGGGTTGGATTTGGAGCAATACGACACCTGCCTCGCGTCGGAACGCCACGCCGAGCGAATCGACCGCGACAGGCGCGAAGCGCGGCGGTTAGGGGTGGACGGAACCCCGGCGATCTTCGTGAACGGGGTCCCGCTGGCGGTGGGTGCCCCGGCGTACAGCGTTGCCGCTCGAGCCATCGATGAGGAGTTGAGCAGGGCCGGCTCTCGCTAGGCGTTGCGCAGGGGACCGCGCCGCGCTCCTTGACGGTGTGCCTTGCCCCGGTAGCTTTCGGTGCCGTTTCGCAAGCAAATGCGGGGTCCAGCGGCGCCTTGGCCGATGGGCCCCGATCAGGTCTTTGAATCTCTCAGCAGGAGGTATGGGCATGCGTACGCTCGCCAGCGTCTTTTCACGGGCTGCCTTGGCCCTCGTCGTATTGGGCGGCATCCTGGTTTCCTTTTCGTCCGCCTACGGGCAGGTGGATTCGTACATCGAGCTGCTTCGCTCCGACATCAGGACGGAGAAGCAGGCGCTCCTCACCGAGGCCATGCAGTTCAGCGATGAGCAAGCCGCGGTGTTCTGGCCGATCTATCGGGAGTACGACCTCGAGCTGAGCAAGATCGGCGATCAGCGGGTCGCCTTGATCAAGGACTTCGCCGCGAACTTCGCGACGATGACCGACGATAAGGCGAAGGACATGGCCAAGCGGTCGTTCAAGCTCGAGGAGGACAGGGTAAAGCTGCGCAAGAAGTATCACGGCCGGGTGGAGAAGGCCCTCGACCCGATCATCGCGGCCAAGTTCGTCCAGATCGAACGGGCGATCGCGGCATTGATCGACGTGCAGCTCGCCTCGGAGCTTCCGTTGATGGAGCACGGCAGCGGCATGTAGCCGCCTACTCGCCGGCCAATCGACGCCAATAACGAACGGTCGCCTCGCCGGCGCACGGCTCGTCGTTGTCGCACGCGGCCGTTCCGTCCGTGATCACGCTCAAAAGTGCCGTGCCGTCGCGGAAGAACTCGAGTCGCATGTAGCCGTGCTCGCCGTGTTGTTTGCCGGCCGCGAACAACGCCTCGTCCTGACCGACGTTGGTGAAATCGCTACCGGCCCCGCTGACCAGCACGTACTCGACCCCGATCTCCCCCGCGCGGAATACTTGGAGGTTGTGGTCGTGGCCCGCGGCCCAGACCAAGGGACGGTCGGCAGACTCGTTGAATACAGCGGCGAACTGTTCGATCATCCAGCGATAACGCGAATGGGACAGGTCTTGGCGCGTGATGCCGGAGTTCCGCACGATCGGGTACACGAAGGGTAGCGGGATATACAGCGGAGCCCAGAGCTTCGTGCCCGGGAAGAACTGGTCCTTCAGTCCGAAGTAGCCGCCGTGCGGGCCGTAGGTCTTGAGCGGGTGGTGGCCCAAGACGACGACGTGCCGATCATCGCCGTATTCGTTGCTGCTCAAGATGTCGCTCAGCGACGCCAGCGCTTCGTCGGTGGATGGGTTCGGACAGCCCTCCGCGGGCGCGTCGTCGCGTATCCAAAGGTCAGTCTCGATCGCGACGAGGAGAACTGACTGAGCCAGCGGAACGGTTGTCGGCCCGGGACACCCGGCCGGTGGCAACATCGCGACCTTGGCTCCCTGGCGAGCGGCGGCGGCCAGGTAGTCTCCCTGGCGGCGGATCTGGGCCATGCCGCGCTCGCCCTTGTAGCCCCAATCGTGGTTGCCCGGGATGAAGATGCCGCGCGCCGCCGTTCCCCGGACCACATCGATCTGGGCTTCCAGATGCGCCACGTCGGCTGGGTGGCTGGGGTGCGATGGCTCGTGCAGCCCGCTCCAGTAGATGTTGTCGCCTAGGAATACGACTGCAATCTCAGCCTCAGCGGGCACTTCCAAGACGTCGCTGTGGAGTTGTCGAATGACGGGGCTCTCGGGCGTCGCGTAACCCGCGTCTCCGATCAAGTAGACGACGGCGTCGAGCTGGGCCGACATGGCCGGTGCGGGCGGCGGATCGGTGAACCGAGCGGGGCCGCAGCTCTGTGCCGCGAAGATCGTGGTAAGGACGAAGAGCGATTTAGCGATCGCGGATCGTGTTGTCTGCCGGTGGTTGGAAGCCTGTTCTTGCAAAATCATGCTGCTCGGTTGTGGTAATGGATGTTGCAGGCACGGATTGAGCTAGGACCTGGATAGCAAGTAAGCACCTACGGGCCCGCGGGCAAGACGTGGCGATCACTGGGTCTCGGCGAGGGGATGTCGAGTGAGCGGCTCTCGCGCAGGATCGTCGCGAGAGCCGCTGGAGGGTCGCGCTTACCGCCGCCGCCTGGATACCCAGGTACGGTCGTCGATGAGCGATCAGCTACGTTGGATCTTGACTCCGCCGTTCGTCGTTAGAACGCGGATCATCTTGCCACCGTCTCCGAGGGTGGCCTCGATCTTCCGATTGATCCTGCCCTGGACCATGATGGGGAAGTCGATCTCCATCCCGCCGTTGACGGTGCCGGTCTCGAGGCGCGCGTTGTAGTGGCTCGGGATTCGCACCCTGACGCCGCCGTTCGTCGTCTTCACATCCAGCCCTTCGCCCTCCCAGCCGTCGCCGGCGAGATCGACGGAGACACCACCGTTGGTTGTCGTCCCGTGGACGTCACCGGCCAGATCGGTGAGGTGGATGCCCCCGTTCGTGGTCCGGAACTCGATGTCGCCCGACACCTCTTCGATGTAGATGCCGCCGTTCGTGCTCTTCAGGTCGAGGTTGGAGCGGCGGGGTACGTACACGCGGAAGCTCACCGACCAGCCCTCGCCGCGGCCGGTCCGCGGGCCCGAAGCCTTGATGGTTCGGCCCGAAGTCTCGACCTCGATCTCCTGGACGATTTCCCGCGCCTCGCTTTCGCTGTCGGCGTGACCCTGCACCTTAGCGCGGACCAGGATTTCGTTCCGGTCCCAGCTCTCGATGTGGATCCCACCGTTGGGCGAGGCATCGACGGCAATGACGTCGCGATCGGCGCGCAGAGTCGCCTCGCGCACCTCACAATAGCGGTCATGGTCGCTTCGCCCGCTGTCGCACCACTCGTCATCCTGGACGGTGCGGGTCTGCGGCGCCGCGTTCTGAGGAGCGAACAGCGACGCACAGGTGAGGGTTGCCAGCGCGACTGGCAGCGCTTTCAGCTTGGAGTTCATGGCAAGAATCCTCCCTTTGGGTATCATAATGTTGGACAGTCGTAAGTGCTGAAGGGTTGGCATGCGGCTCGCTTGGCTTGCCAGGCAGCGGGTCTGGAATGGGCTACCGGGCGGCGGTCTTTGGCTCTATGTTTTCTACTCTAGGGTACGAGCCACACGTTCGGAGGTTTCAAGGTTGGATATCGAGGCCATTCTGGCCATCATCTTCGTCCTCGGCGTTCCCAGCATGGCGCTGGCGACGCACGTGGTCCTGCGTCCCCTGATCCGCGAGTACGCCAAGCTGAAGGGCTTGAAAGCGGACAAGGACGAGATCGAGGCGCGCATGGTGCAGCTGGAGGACGTCGTTCACGACCTCGATCGACAGGTAACCCGTTTGATCGAGGCCGAGCAGTTCCGCCGCGAGCTCGAGTCCGGCCGGCGCCGGACCCTGCCCGAGCCCTAGGAGCTACGGGTTTGGCGAACCGGTCCTCAGAGTCGGCCCTCCGCGCCGCTCCGGCGTAGCTGCCTCCTATTCTGCATGCGCGTCACTTCGCTCTTTCCCTCCGCCACGGAGATCGCCTTCGCGATCGGCGCGGGCGACGACGTAGTCGGTGTATCGCACGCCTGCGACTATCCTCCCGAGGTCAGCAACGGCCGGACCGTGGTCACGAAACAGCGGTTCGACCCCAGCGAATTGTCGAGCGCCGAGATCTATCGGCGAAAGGTCGAGACGACGCGTCAGTTCGGTAGCCTGTTCCGGCTGGACGAAACCGCGATGTGGAAGTGCCAGGCCAATGTCGTGCTGACGCAGGGCCCGGCCGAGTTCTCGCTGGTCTCTATCCACGCCGTGCGCGCCATCGCGGAGGGGTTGAATCCGCGGCCCGAGTTGCTGGTCCTGTACCCGCGGCATCTGGATGACGTGCTCGATGATCACGCCCGGGCTGGCTTCGCCACGGGCCGCATGGGCGAGGCGCGCGCGCTGGTAGATGAGATGAGAGAGCGGATCGCGGCGGTCGAGACGACGGTCCGCGGACTGCGGCGCCGCCAGGTGGGATTCATCGAGTGGATCGATCCGACGATCTCGGGCGGCTTCTGGATCCCGCAGCTGATCGAGATCGCCCGCGGCCAGGACGCGCTGAACACGCCCGGCCTGTCGCCCGCTCGTTTCCATTGGCCCGAGCTGCGCAAGCAAAACCCCGACACGCTGATCATCGCTTGCGACGGGCTGAGCATCGATCGCCTGCGGTCAGAGATGACGCTGTTAACCGAGCGGCCCGGATGGTGGGAGCTGACGGCTCGGCGCCTGGGCCGGGTTTATATTGGAGACGGGGCGTACTTCACGCGCGCCGGTCCGCGCTTAGTCGAGGGTTTGGAGGCGCTCGCCTGGGCCGTACACCCGGATCTGTTCCCGGAGCCCTCGCCCGAGGTCCTGCTACGCTTCGGGGATTGACCCTCGCCGCTCGGCGGCTAGTTTTGCCCTGTCTCAACCCGATTCAGGCCGGTAGCTCAACTGGCAGAGCAACGGACTCTTAATCCGTAGGTTGAGGGTTCGAGTCCCTCCCGGCCTATAGCAGACCTTCACGGCCCGATCATTCGGGCCGTATTGGTTTACGGTTGAGGGTGCCTCACAGCTCGCGCAAGCGCTCGCTGTTCAGTGTGGAGCCGCTCCTGGTCGGAGCGCCTCCACCGCGAGTCCCTCCCGGCCTATAGCAGACCTTCACGGCCCGATCATTCGGGCCGTATTGGTTTACGGTTGAGGGTGCCTCACAGCTCGCGCAAGCGCTCGCTGTTCAGTGTGGAGCCGCTCCTGGTCGGA
>JASFMO010000024.1:0-16829 GCA_050117535.1 Gemmatimonadales bacterium
CACGGCTTGGTGGTAGGCCTCGATTTCTCGGGTGGAATGCTAGAGCAGGCCCGCAGCAAGCTGGCGGACCGCCCGGGCGTCGCCCTCATCCTAGCAGACGCCGAGCGGCTGCCGTTCCGCGACCGCAGCTTCGATGCCGTCAGCTGTTCCTACGCCTTCTACGAGCTGAAGGGGGCCGGGGCGGAGCGGGCCCTCGAGGAGGTGACCCGCACGCTCGCGCCCGACGGTCGCTTCATCATGATGGAACACGAGGTGCCCAAGGAACCGCTGATTCGCCTTCTGTTCTTCATCCGATTGCTCTCGATGGGTCTGCGCAAGGCGCTCGAGGTGCTCGGCCACGAAGAAGAGCTGTTCGAGCGCCACTTTCCCGCCGTGGAGCGGATCGAGACGAAATCGGGCCGATCCAAGATCATCCTCGGAAGGTTGGTGGCGCGGACCGACTCGCCGGAGCAAGAACCTCAAAAGGCCAGCTGAGGCCGCGAAGTCGATACCTCCGCGTTACCGGAACTTCGCCGGATTGTGGGGTTCCATGTCCAGATTAAGGCCCGGTAAGGACTTATCAAGGAGCGTGGAGGTTGAAGTTGAGTATACGAACGTGGATCGTCTGGCTCCGACAGCTGCTGCGGCCGATCTGGAGGCGGGCCGAAGCATGGATCGGCTCGCAGATGCAGTTGGGGAGACTAGTAGCGCGGCGCCGGTGACCCGTTGTCCAGTTCGTCACGTACGCCTCCATCACGTGCGCCTAGGTCAGCGACTGGAGTGCCGGCGCGACGGTCGAACTTACTCTTCTATCTTGAACACGATCGGTAGCCGCACCCAGACGGCGACGTTACGATCGAAGTTCAAGGCGGGCAGAAACGAGAACTGCATGACCGCCCGTATTGCCGCTTGGTCGAGGCCGGTGTACCCGGAGCTCTCCTGAACCTGGCAGTTCTTGACGACCCCCTGCTCGTCGATAAACGCCCAAACCTCCACCCTACCGACTACCCCGGCCGCGCTGAGCGTGATCGGGTACTCGCGCCTGACGATCTCGGCCGCAGCCTTCGGATTCTTGAGCTTGGGGGCAACGGTGTAGGGTGTGAACGTGGGACCGTCGCCCAGGCCCGCGGCGATGTCGGATGGCGGTGCTGGGAGCTGGTCCACCGGGTTCTCTTCGAACGTCGTCGGAGCAATGGTGACGTCTTCCTCGAGTGCCGTCTCGGCCACCACTGGTACCGCGGGCCGCTGAACCGTCTCGGGGGGCGGCGGGATCTCCACCTCGGGCGGCAACTCGATCGCCTCGAACTCGGTTACGCTGAAGTTGAGGTCGGCGGCGGTCAGCGTCGGGAACAACGTGAAGACGGCGAAGTGGGCGGCGGTCGCCACCATGAGACCGCCCCAGAAACAACTCCGGCAGCGCGTCTTGAATTTGTCGTTGGCCGTGCCTCGGTCGGAATTCAGCAAAGATGCGCCGGAGCCACTGAGTGTGTTCATCTTCGAGCCTCCCTCGAGTCCAAAGAGTAGTCCGAAGGCTCGGCGCCCGACGCCAAATATCCTTACGAGATTGGAGCCGGCATTGTGTCGGTGATTGGTGGCCGGCAGGTGTAGCGCGTCAGCGCCCCAATACCTTGACATTCGACAACAAGCAGCGACATATTGTAGACAGTCTAGGTATCAGGGATGGCGCACATCCACGACCAGGGAGGGCGATCGTGGCTCGCTCCAAAACCGATCTGTTACAGGGAACCCTCGACCTGCTGATTCTCAAAACCCTGGCGTTGGGCAATTTGCACGGCTGGGGCATCTCGAAGCGGATCCAGCAAATCTCGCAGGGCGCGCTCGAGGTCAACCAGGGATCCCTGTATCCGGCGCTCTATCGGCTGGAGGACCGCGGTCTCATCGAGGCCGATTGGGGTATCTCGCCCGAGGGACGGCGCGCGAAGTTCTACGCGCTGACGCCAAAGGGGAAGAGCGCGCTACGCGAGGAGCGGCGGTCGTGGAAAGTCTTCTCCGAGGCGGTCGAACTGATCCTGCAGGCGAGTTCATAGGAAGAGCGGGATGATGATGGATTGGATCGAGCGATTGACGCGCCGCCTGCGTGTGCTGCTCCACCGCGGGCAGATCGAGCGCGAGATGGACGACGAGATGCGGTTCCACCTCGAGATGGAGACCGAGGAGTTGGTGCGTCGCGGTATGCCGCAAGAACAGGCGCGTCGCGAAGCACGGCTGAGGTTCGGTGGCTTCGAGCGCTTCAAGGAAGAGGGCCGCGACGCCCGAGGCGTGCGGCTGTGGGTGGATCTGGGGCAGGACCTGCGTTACGCGGCGCGCACGATGCGTAAGAATCCAGGCTTCACGCTCGTCACGGCGCTGACCCTGGCGCTGGGCATCGGCGCGACGACGGCGATCTTCAGCGTGGTCGACGGCGTACTGTTGAAGCCGTTGCCGTATCCCGAGGCGGAGCGGTTGGTGGTCGTCCTCGAGCAGAACAGCCCCTCGAATCGTTGGCCCCTTTCGGTGGTTGATTATCAGGCCATCGAAGAGCAGCAGCGATCGTTCGATAATCTGAGCGGCCTGGCGCGCGGTCGGGCGATTCTGACCGGCCGAGAGCGGCCCGAGCGGATCGCTGTCGGCTGGGTGACGGCTGATTGGTTCAATACGCTGGGCGTCCAACCGGCCGAAGGTCGGGGTTTCCTTTCCGGCGAGGATCGGCCCAGTGCCGAGCCTGTCGCCGTCATCAGCCACGCCTTTCGCGAGCGCCATTTCGGCTCGGGCGCGGCGGCCATCGGGCAGACGCTCGTGCTTGATGGCAACAGCCTCACCGTTGTGGGCGTGCTGCCAAGCGGCGTCGAATCGATGGCCGGCTGGAGTGCGGAAGTCTGGCCCGTTATGCAGTTGCAACCGCCGACGCGCCGGGGGCCGTTCTATATAGCGGCGATCGGGCGTCTGAGTCGCGGTGTCTCGCGAGAAGACGCGGCCCGCGACCTTGCGGCGGTGAGCGACCGCATCTTCCCCCTTTGGGCCGATACGTTTCAGGATCGTGAGGCACGGCTGACCCCCTTCTCGCTGCGCGACGTCATGGTTGGGAATGTCGGTGGTGCTCTTCTCTTGTTGTTCGGCGCGGTCGGATTCGTGTTGCTCATCGCGTTGGCCAACGTGGCCAACCTGTCGCTGGCCCGCGCGACGGCTCGCGAGCAAGAGGTGGCATTGCGGGCCTCGCTTGGCGCCTCGCGGGGACGTCTGACCCGTCAGTTGCTGGTTGAAAGCGCGACGATCGCGGCCCTGGGCGGCGCCGTCGGCTTGTTGCTGTCCTTCTTGGCGCTCGATGCGCTACTCGGTCTGGGACCGCGGCTGCCGCGCCTCGAAGAGGTCGGCCTGGATGGCAGGGTGCTCGCCTTCACCGCGTTCCTCACCATCGCCAGCGGCGTGCTGTTCGGGTTGGCCCCGCTGGTCCACGGCGTCTCCCACGATCTGGCGGCCGCGCTGCGAGGCGGGGGACGGACGGGATCGGAGCGAAGGGGAACCCGGAGTCTGCGAGGCGCGCTGGTCAGCGTCGAGTTCGCCCTCGCACTGCCGCTGTTAGCCGGAGCCGCCTTGCTGTTCACGAGTCTGGAGCGGTTGCAGCGGGTCGATGTCGGCTTCGATCCCGAGAACCTCCTGGTGGCGCGGGCCTCGATATCGGCCGCCGAGTATCCCGACGCGGCCGCCGTGCAGCAGTTCTGGAGGCGCGCGATCCCGGCTCTGGCTGCGATACCCGGCGCGACCGCCGTTGGGATCGGATCGGGAGTTCCGCCCAACGACCCCGGCATGACGAACAACTTCGATCTGGCGGACCGGCCCGTTTCACCGGGCAGCAGCCAGCCGGCCTTGCCCTGGCTGGTCGTATCGCCGGGCTATTTCGACGCCGTGGGCGTCCGCCTGCTTCGGGGGCGATTGCCCGACGAGACCGATGACCTTGGCGATCCGCGCGTTGTGGCGGTGAGCGCCAGTTGGGCGGCTCGCTTCTATCCGGGCGAGGAGGTGCTGGGCCGGCAGTTGTACGCAGGCGGCAACATGGAGGATCCGGTCACCGTCGTTGGAGTCGTGAGCGACGCCAAGTACCTGGGCCTGGCCAGCGTCGATGAGAGCGTGATCTACGAGTCGTATACCCAGAATCCCTGGCGCTCGGTGAATCTGGTTGTGCGCAGCCGGGGCACGACGGTGACCGCCGCCCAGGTGCGAGATCGTCTCGCCTCTCTGGATCCGAGCGTGCCGTTGACGGACGTCGCAACGATGGGAGATAGGCTAGCGGCGTCCGTGAGTCGACCGAGATACTGGGCGACGCTGGTTGGCATTTTCGCGGCCGTCGGCGTGGCTCTGGCCGCGGTGGGCATTTACGGTGTACTGTCGTACTTCGTCAGCCGGCAGACGCGCGACATCGGAGTCCGCATGGCGCTGGGAGCGGACGCGTCGGCCGTGAGGCGAATGGTGGTGCGGCGCGGGATGGTGCAGGCGATCCTCGGCCTGACCGTCGGACTCGCGGTCGCCTTGCTCCTGACGCATGGGATCGAAGGTCTCTTGTTCGGTGTCTCGCCGACCGATCCCGCGACGCTGGGCGCCGTGTCGCTGTTGCTGCTGCTCATCGCGTTCGTCGCCTGCTACTGGCCGGCGCGGCGGGCGACGAGAGTCGATCCGGTTCGCATCCTCACGGAGGAATGATCCGCCAGCCGCAGCATTGTCGACGGTGAGGTCGTGACGCGCCGCTGTCAGTTGTGTCACGCTGTGAGAGCGAGACAAGAACGTCAACGAGGCTTGCGCTTGCGCGGGGCGGCCGCCGCTTGACCCGATGGCCGCCCCGGGCTAAGAGTGAGGCTGGTTTGCAACTCGGAGCGGGTGCTCAGCGGGCTGGAAAGCCAACGAGATCAAAAGCCTCCCTGAGCTAGCTCGCCTGCTCGGGCCGGCAGACGAGGTTTTACACGCGGCGCCTGGGGGTCGCGCCGGAAGCGCGGACGGGCGATGAAAGAGGAAGTGCGGGAGTACTACGCCGACCTGAGGCAGGCGTATCCCACCAAGATTCGGCAGCTCGTCCCGAAGTACGACGAGATGGTCGATACGATCATCGACCTGCTGCGGTTAAGCGAGCCGAGCACCGTCCTCGACATCGGGGCCGGTATCGGCAACGTGTCAGCCGCTGTGCTACGGGCCTTTCCTCGCGCGCGGATCACCTTGGTCGAGCCGTGCGACGAGATGTTCGCGGAGGCCGTTCGGGCTCTGAGCAGTTTCTCGAGTCGTGCCAGATTCGTGAACCAGGACATCCTCGATTTCGTCCCGGAGCGCGGCTTCGACGCCATCATCAGCAACCTCGTGCTCCACAACATCGGTCCGGACGAGAAGCGGCGGTTGCTGGCCGACTTGGTCGGTTGGCTCGAGCCCGGCGGCAGCTTCGTCTGGAGCGACCTGATCCGGCACCCCGACGAGCGCTTGCAGGCGCACTATATCCAGTACAGAAAGCGCCTGGCGGCAGAAGCGGGATGCCCCGAGGAGGTCTTCGAGAGGGACTCGCGGAAGGAAGCCGAGCTCGATTACCCGCTCACCGTCGAGGAAGCGTTTCACATGGCGCACCAGGCCGGATTCAGGCGCGCGTCGCTAGCCTGGGCGCATGACCTGTTCGCCATTCTCCTGTTGCAGGTCTGAGCGAGTCGAGGCGCGCCTCAGGGCGAAGCGCGGCCGTTAGCGCCTAGACCGAGTTCGATATCCGTGCGCGGCGGGTTCAGGTACCGCCCCAGGTAGTCGTAGATCACGCGGCGTACCTCCCAGGCCTCGGGCACGTCGAGTCGGTCGAAGCTGTGGCCACCCGGTAGGTCGTAGATCTCGTACTCGAAGTCTTTGCCCGCCGCCTTGAGCGCCTGGACCAGGTGCTCGACCTCGATGACGTTGACGTCCTCGTCGGAGACGTTGCCGTGGATGCGGACCGGGCGGGTCAGCTTCTCGACATTCCAGACCGGCGAACGGCGTTTGTACTCCTCGAGGTTCTGACGCGGCGTCTCTCCAATGTGGTAGTCCGCGTCGTAGTAGGCCTGGTAGCGCGGGCCGAGGTAGCCCATTCGCTGCACCAAATCGGAGACCGGCACCCCGGCGAACCCGACGACGTACTTTTCCGGGTGATCGAACAGGCTGTGTAGCGCGATCAGTCCGCCGTGGCTCCAGCCGATGATGCCGACTCGGTCCTTGTCGACGCGCGGGTGGTTGTCGGCGACCCAGTCGCGCGCCGCCAGCACATCGCCCACCTCTTCGCCGCCGTAGTCGATGGCTCGATAGATCCCGGAGCCATAGCCGGTCGACCCGCGGTAGTCGGGCGCCACGACGATGTAGCCCTGGGCGATCAGCTCGCGGACGATGCGGCTGTGATAGGTGGTGAAGTCGGCGTGCACGCCGCCGTGAGGTAAGACCAGAAGCGGCAACTTGCGGCCGCCGAAGTCCTCGCGCGGCGTGAAGATGTAGGTGTAGAACTTGAACGGGTTGCCGGGCCCGCTGGGCGGTGGGTTCGGCTCGTTGGCCAGCGGCGGCCCGTAGATCCGCACCTTTTCGACGACGGCCAGGTCGCCCACGCGATCGAACCACAGCACATCGTCGATCAGCTTCTCGAGCACATCGAGCCGGTGGTTGAGGCTCTCGTGGGCCCTGACCAGCTGTTCGGCTTTTTCCAGGGCTTCCTGGGCCGGCGTCTGCGCTCGAAGCGCTGTGGCGGGGAAGAGCACGGCGAGAGCCGTCGAGGCTGTGAGCAGGCGCGATAGACGCATCGTTCCTCCTGGGTCGGCGCCGTTTGACTTCGGGTTGGGGCTTTCTGCAAGGTCAGACAAGACGAGGGCCTCGGCAAGGTGGGTTGGCAGACCGCGGCTGACCGCTGTATCCTCATCTTTCGCAGCGATCACAATATCCTCGGTTTGCGAGGTCCGAGCCATGGAGTGTGAACTTCCAGCCGCGCACGACCTGGGACGCTGGCGTGTTCCTTCACCTGGGCGGATGCCTCTGGGTCCAGTGAACGCCAATCTACCCCCGGTGCCGAGGTCGCCGTGCTGATCCTCGGCCTCAGCCTCGGCCTTCTCGTCGGACTCGCGCTGGGCATGCTGGGCGGTGGCGGTTCCATTCTCGCGATCCCGATCTTCGTCTATGTGCTGGGCTTCGGAGCGAAAGAGTCGATCGCGATGAGTCTGGCGGTGGTGGCCGCGACCAGCGCGGTGGGCGCGGCGCGGCACATGCGTATCGGCAACTTCAACTGGCGGGTGGCGGTCATCTTCGGGCCCGTGGCCATGGCGGGCACGTACTTGGGTGCCCGCTTGGCCATCTTCTTCAGCGGTGCGGCGCAGTTGGTGATGTTCGCCGTCATCATTTTGGCTGCAGCCGTCTTCATGTTGCGCGAGCCAAAGTCCGCAAGGAGATCGGAACCACTGGCGGTGAGTAGACCGGGGTTAGCCTTGTTCCTGGTGGTAACGGAAGGGCTGGCGGTAGGGCTGATATCGGGGCTGGTCGGTGTGAGCGGCGGCTTCATCATTGTTCCCGCCTTGGTTCTGGTTCTCGGAATTCCGATGAAGGAGGCGGTCGGGACCTCGCTGTTCGTCATCGCGCTCAAGTCGTTTACGGGTTTCCTGGGCTACATGGGCCAAGTCGATGTGTACTGGGGTTTCATGGCCAGTTTCACCGTTGTCGCGGTGGTGGGGATCCTGATCGGTGCTCACCTCGTGCGGTACATAACCCCCGGGGGTCTCAAACGTGCGTTCGCGATCTTTCTCCTTATCATGGGCGTTTGGATCCTCTATCAGAACCGCGCGGTGCTACAACCAGGAGCCGGGCAGGAATCGCTCGTCGACGGTGTGCGGCCCAATGTGGCGGGTCGCGAGGCACAGGCTTGGCGGGGCGACGGCTAGCTGATGAAGGGAAGCACAATGGAGACGGCGATGAGGATCACGATGATCCACTCCAGGATTTCGAGCCGCCGGGCGGCGACCTCGTCGGTCAACTTTTGGTAGATGCTCTCGAGCGTCGCCAGTTTGCGCAACGCCGACCCATCCCAGGCCGCCAACTGGAGCCGCTGTGCCGTCAGACCATAGACGCGGCTGAGATACTCCTCTCCGAAGATCTTGAGCGCGTTGGAAACGCGCTCGAAAAGTATGGCCCCGTCGACTTGCAGTCGGGCAATCTTGCGCACGTCGCGACGGTGTGAGCGCAGTTTGGATTTCCAAGGCTCGCCTCGCTGCGAGACGAGGGCGTAGGATTCCTCGAGGGCCGCGTCGAGTTGACGATCCAGAAAGCGCATCTCGAGCAGCTGGACGTTGGCGAATTCGATGACCGTGCGGAGGTCGGATACATCATGGCCATAGAGCAGTGCGGCGTTCCAGTCGAGGATCGCCAGATCCCATTGGCCGAAGGCGATATGAAGAGCGACCGCGTCACGAGTCTCTTGCTGGGAGATCGACTCGGGTTCGGAGCGGAGAATCCTCGCAACCGGTCCCGGGTGGTCGGCCAGAATGTCGCTTGGCGTCACACTGTTTTCGAAGCTCGCGATGTGGAATATCACGTAGTCCTCGACGACGTCAGCGATGTATGGGGCGCCGCGACCACCCACGAGCACGCCACCCAGCCCCGCGACGCGGCGGCGGGCTTCGGCGAGCAGGTTCTCGCTATTGCCGATCTCACAGCTGACTCCGATCAACTCGAGGAGCGGTCCGCTGAAGGGGATGGAGTAGGTGACGGTCACCGCGCCGAAATCGTAGATCACCACGTCCACTAAGGGTTGCGTCGAGTGAGTGCCGACGGCTATGGGGTCCGCGTTGAGCGTGATGACGAGCGGAGCCGGACGGTACTCGAAGTACTCTAGAGCGCGACGTTTCTTGGTGATCTGCTGGCGGTGCGTCGCCGAGGCGATGCGCCGCTCGCAGGCCTGCAGGTCGATGTAGGGAGCGACGTCGAAGGCATAGAGCACGAGGCAGTCGGCGCGGGCTACCCGCAGCCCTGATGCCGACGCGTGTTCAACGGTGTGGCTGCCCATGCTTCCGGCCGGATCAGGATGACGTTGGCGTCGTCACCGGAGAAGGCTCGACAGGAGTGGTCGACGGAGCAGCGACGGTAGAGTTCGTCATTTTGACGCCCGGCCTCGAGTTGCTCGCACTCGCTCGACCGTTGACGTGCAGCCAGGGGAACGCGAGCACTGGCGTCTTTCGCCCGGCTAGCTGCATGTGTCCGCCCTGCGTCGCTCGCACTTCCTCGACGGTGATGAAGGAATCGGGATCGTAGTCGCGAATCAACTCGGTCAGCGTGTCGGTGCGTCGCCGCGGTACGACGATCTTGAGCAACTCGACGCTACCGTCGCGCCCGCGCCCCTGGATCTGGGTGACCGCATAGCCCGCTAGCCGGATGGCGTTGGCCAGCTGCCCCGCCGTGTTGCGGTCGCCTTCCTCTTCCGATCGGCATACGGCGTGCACCACGCTCAGCCCGAGCGCGAGACGGCCCTCCAGCCAGACGCCCACGTAGTTCCCAGCGGCGAACCCAGCGGCATAGCCGAGCAGGTGCAAGACGGAGTCGAAGTGCTGAAGCGCTTGCCCGACCGCGAAGATCCAGACGATGATCTCGAAGAACCCGATGATGGTGGCCAGGCCCCGACGCCCGCGAACCGCGAAGATCAGACGGACGGTGGCCATCGAGACGTCGACGACGCGCAGCAGGAAGATGAGCAGCGCACCGATGGGCAGCGCAAAGAGCTCGTTGATGGTCAACTCCCGACTCCGCTACGTAGGTCCCGATGCCACCAGCAACTTGCGCAGCAGGGTGGCCGCGGTGTCTCTCTCTTCTTCGCTTAACGGCGCCAGAAACCTCTCGACCCTGGTCAGCCGCGCGGCGATCGCCTGATCGGCCAGTTCGATCCCGGCCTCGGTGAGGGCGACTTGGATCGAGCGTCGATCCTGGGTGTCCGAGCGGCGTCGGACCAACCCGGCGCCTTCCAAGCGGTCCAGACGCGTGGTCATCGCGCCGGACGTCAGGAGCGTGACCTTGCGGAGGTCGGTCGGCGTCAACTGGTGCGGCGGTCCCTGTCGTCGCAGCGCCAAAAGGACGTCAGCCGCCCAGGGCGCGAGCCCGAGCGGTGCGAGAGCCTTGCCGTCCTCGCGGCTCAAGACTTTGCAGAGCAACGAGATGCGACTAGTGACGCCCAGGCCACTGACGTCAAGATCGGGCCGTTCGCGCCCCCACTCCGCACGCAGCCGATCGACGGTGTCGCGTTCTGATATGGCATCGAACCTGAACAAAGCCATTCGCTCCTTTATCTTGACTTCAAGCTTTAAGTAAAGTAACTTGATAACTAGCTTGATGTCAAGCGACCCCTGTTGATTGAGTCTTGGTCAAGAAATCGGGCTTGGGTTCTGGGCTCATGCGTATCGGCAAAGCGAGTGAGAGAAATCAGCGGTCGGGAAGGCCGATCCTGCTCCCGGTAAGACGTTTCGAGCAACCGGACGATGTGACGTGCGGTCCGACCTGCTTGGCTCAGATCTACCGTTACTACGGTGACCCGAAGCCAGTGAGCGAGGTCATCGCCGAGACGCCGGCGAATCCCGACGGGGGAACGCTGGCGGTCTACCTGGGCATCAGCGCGCTGCGAAATGGGTTTGATGCCGCGATCTACTCCTACAACCTCTGGGTCTTCGACCCCACCTGGTTCGGGCTAGAGCGACGGGCGTTACTCGACAAGCTCCACGAGCGGGTATCCGTGGTTTCCTCTCGCAAGCTGCAGCGCACGATTTCCGGTTATGTGGACTTCCTCGAGCTGGGCGGGCGCGTTCGTTTCGCCGACCTCGATGAGAAATTGTTGGCCGGAATCCTGGCCCGGCGCTGCCCGATCCTGACGGGCCTGAGCGCGACGTACCTCTATCGGACAGCACGCGAACACGAGAACGAGTACGACGACGTTCGGGGAGATCCGGTCGGCCACTTCGTTGTCGTCTCCGGCTACTACCCAAAGACCCGACGCTTCGTCATCCGGGACCCGGCGACGCACATCCCATTCAGCCGGACGGGCAAGTACACCGTGAGCGTCGACCGATTGATCGCCGCCATCATGCTTGGCGTTGCCACCTACGACGCTGTCCTGCTCGTGGTGAAGCCCCGCCGCAAGACCCAATGAACGGTCGTCCGCAATACCTCGTTGTTGCCGAGCGCCACGATTACCCCGCTCTGAAAGTCGCCTCGGTCTGTACGCCGGATGAGTATCTCGAGGGTGACGTAGCGGATCTGTTGGCGGAGGGCGCTACGGTCATCAACCTCTGCCGCTCGTACCACTATCTGTCCCGGGGCTACTACGTGTCCTTGCTGGCGGATGCGCGACGCCAGCGTGTGATGCCGACGCTGCGAATGATCGAGGAGATCACGAACCCGTACGCCTATTTTATGGCGCTACGCAGCGCGGGGTTGGAGACGATCGACTTCAAGGTCGTACGCGGGCGTCGCGTCCTGCCGCGCATCATTGTGCCGGGGAGGCCCAAGGAGACCGCCGCCGGCGAACCGGAGGCGCCAATGGTAAGCAGCGCCGCCGCCGACGAGCCGGTCCGCTATCGTCCACAGGCCGGCGAGTACGTCGAGGTGACGTCTGTCTTCGGTAGGACCCTCGACGCCCGATTCCGCAAGCATTGTTCGGATGTTTTCAGGGTCTATCCGTTCCCGCTTCTCAGCGTCCGGATCTATCGCGACGGTCCTCGCTGGGCGGTTGGTCAGTTGTCGCCGCTTTCCATCGGTCAGGTCAGCGCTGCGGAGCTCGAGCTGCTGAATGACGAGCTCGTGCATGGCCGGCGCGCTCAAGCATCGCTCACGGCAGCGGATCGGCCGCTCTGGATCGCCGTCTTGATGGATGAATCCGATCCCTTCGCCCCGTCGGGCGAAAGCACGCTTCGAAAGTTCAAGAAGGTAGGCGAACGCCTGGGCGTGCAGTACGAGGAGATCGGGCGGGACGACTTCGAGAGCCTGGCCGAGTACGACGCTCTCTTCCTGCGCACCGTGACGGGGATGAATCACTATTCCTTCCTCTTTGCGCAGCGGGCGAAGAGCCTCGGCATTCCCGTGATCGACGATCCGCAATCTACGGTCCGCTGCTCCAATAAGGTCTACCTGCATGAGCTGTTTCAGAAGGCCGGTCTTCCGACGCCGCGGACGCTGACGATCTCCCGGAAGACCTCGCTGGAAGAAGTGGAAGCGCTCGGCTACCCCATGATCCTCAAGCAACCCGATGGAACGTTTTCGGCCGCCGTCAAACGCGTCGACGGCCGGGACGAACTCCAGGCGATGACACGTGAGATGTTCAAACGATCGCCCCTCCTGACGCTCCAGGAGTTTCGCCCGACCGAGTATGACTGGCGCGTCGGAGTGCTGGATGGCGCGACGCTGTATGTCTGCAAGTACTACATGGCGCGAGGTCACTGGCAGATCGTGGACGATTCGCGGGGCGGCGAACGGCGGTTCGGCAGAGTCGAGCCGGTGCCCGTCGCCGAGGCGCCGGAGACGGTCAGGGCGCTGGCCTTGAACGCCACAGCCCTGATCGGTGATGGTTTGTTCGGCGTCGACATCAAGGAGACGGCCCTCGGCCCGATGCTGATCGAGATCAACGACAACCCGGACCTTTGGCCCGGCGAGGAGGACGGGGCCGAGGGCGAGCACCTGTACGAGAGCATCACTCTCGCTTTCCGGCGGCGCATCGAGGACAGCTTGCGCCGCCAGACGGCCGATTGATAAGCCACGCGCACCCCCGCTACCGGTTGTTCGAGGTCGTCGGAATCGAACTCGAATACGTGATCGTTGACGGCGACCTGCGCCCCAGTTGTGTGCTGGAAGAGGCGTTCCGTCAGGTGCACGGCAGGCCGACGTCCAACATCGAGCACAACCAGATCGGATTCTCGAACGAGCTGGCGGCGCACGTGTTCGAGATCAAGACGCTCGAGCCGCGACAGAGCCTGGCCCGTATCGAGGCCGAGCTGGTTGATGGGCTGCGCTTCTTCAGGACCGTGCTCAGCGATCGACTCGGGGCGCGTCTGCTGCCGACGGGCATGCATCCGTTCATGCAACCGACCGACACAGAACTGTGGCACCGTTCGGGCCGGGCGATATACGAGACCTACGCGCGTCTCTTCCCGATCCACCAGCACGGGTGGCTCAACGTGCAGGCGAGTCATATCAACCTGCCGTTCGAGTCGGAAGCAAAGACGGTGGCGATGCACAACGCGCTCGTCGGCCTGCTTCCGTACCTGCCGGCGCTGGCTGCCAGTTCGCCGATCTACGAGGGCAGGCTTGGGCCGGCGGTGGACAATCGCATGGTATTCTACGAGGCGAACCAGAGGCACATCCCTGTAATCACCGGCCAGGTCGTGCCGGAGTACATCGATTCGTACCGCGATTACCGGCGCAAGGTGTTCGTGCCGATCCGAGAAGCGCTTCGCGGGTTGCCGGGTGCGGAGCGACTGCGAGCGGAATGGGTCAACTCGCGTGGCGCGATCATGCGCTTCAGCCGCCTAGCGCTGGAGATCAAGACGCTGGACGTGCAGGAGTGCGTCAAGTCGGACATCGCGATCGCTGTATTTGTCAGAGGAGCCCTGAAACACCTGGTACGGAGGCTGGAGGCGGGGACGCTGGCTCTGCCCGAGCGCGCGATATTGGTGCGGGATCTGCAGGCGGTGGTTCGAGACGGTACCCGCGGTCGGGTGCGGGCACCGCACCTATTCTCACATGTTCGGCGGCGCGCCGCCGAGGTCGGTGTCAGACGAGTGCTCGACGATCTGCTCGAGGCCGCCTATTCGGAAGTCACGCCCTGTGAACAGGCCTACCTGCCCATCGTCGAGTCGAGAATCCGACGCGGGAACCTATCGGAGCGCATCGCGCATCAAGTCCGACGCCGGTCGCGCAAGCGCGGCGCGGATGCGAAGGCGGCGATACGGTCGGTATACACCGAACTGATGGATTGTCTGGACGAGAATCGGCCGTGGGAAGGCTAGCGCTCGATCCGCCCAACTGCGGGCAAGGATCGCTGATCATCACCTGCGAGCACGCCACCAATCGTCTACCCGGCGGCTACCGCAACCTGGGATTGAGTCGGCAGGCCTTGACCTCCCACATCGCTTGGGACCCGGGTGCACGGGAGGTCGCTCGATACTGTGCGCGGCGGCTGGCTTGCCCGTACCACGAGGGTAAGGTCTCGCGCCTGCTGGTCGATCTGAATCGCAGTCCCCATCATCCAAAGCTCATACCGAAGATCGCCTTCGGCACACGGGTTCCCGGTAACGGGAGTCTATCGCGGCAGGAGAAGCTCTCTCGTCTGAATCGCTTCTACCGACCGTACCGTGAGGCGGTGATGCGCGACATTGGGCGAATTCTCGACAAGGGGATGCCGTGTGTTCATCTGAGCTTTCACTCGTTCACACCGCGATTGGGTGGACGCCAACGGCCCACCGAGATCGGTATTCTCTATGACCCGGCGCGAGAGGGCGAGCGGGAGGTGGCCAGGCGGCTCACGCGACAGCTGCGTGAGCTTGGCCTCTCGGTGCGTCGTAACTATCCGTATCGCGGAACCGCCGATGGTCTGACGAGTTTCTGTCGCCGCTCGCTTGCGGAACGCTCCTACCTTGGCATCGAGCTGGAGATCAATCAGCGCCTACTGCTGCCTGCCGTCGCTCCGGGGCTGAAGCGAAGCGTAGGCGGCGCGATCGAGCGAACGCTGGCGAGCTTTGGCGAGCTGACTTTCGGCGACGTTTCGAGGGGGCGAGCTCCAACCTAACTTGGCGACGGCGAGCTAAGGTTGGCTGCGCCGTCACGGGTTGCGACAGCACATACGCTCTGCTCGATCCAGTCACTCTGCCGGAAGAGAGGCCGTGGAGAATGCGGAACTTCGTAACGGTCGCCTTGGCCTTTCTCGTTCTGTCCCCGACCTCCTGCGCCGACGACGGAGTCGCGCAATCCACCGAGGAGATCTCTTTTCGTTCCGGCGAGTTCCGGGTCGTCGGAGAGCTGACGACCCCAACGGGGAATGCCCTCCATCCCGTCGTCGTGTTCGTGCATGGTGATGGCCCGGCTTCCCGGCGGAACTATCGAATCAGCCGTGAGCGAGCGCTGCGCGCCGGGTACGCGACCTTCGTCTATGACAAGCCTGGCTACGGCGTGTCCGAGCCGGCCTACGATCGCTCGCGGCTGTTCGAGCAGCGTACTCAGGTTCTGCTCGATGCCGTGGCGATGCTGAAGGCACACCCGGCCCTCGACGGCGAGCGGATCGGGCTTTGGGGCATCAGCCAGGCTGGGTACGTGATGCCGCAAGCGATCGCGCGCAGCAACGATATCGCCTTCATGATCGCGGTTTCGTGCCCCGGCACCAACAGTATTGACCAGGGCGCCTTCCTGCTCAGGGCGCAGTGCTTGTGCGAGGGGCAGGCCGCGTCCGAGGCGCAGGCTGTTGAGGAGCACTTCGCCGGACTGTACGTGGCTGGAACGTATGCGGAGTATTTGTCGCACGCCGAACCGCTGATCGCGAACCCGGTGGTCGTGGACATAGGTTTCGTGTCGGCGATCACACCTCGTGACGAGTGGCAGCCGCGTGACCCGCAGGGCCAGCCGTTCTTCGACCCGATGACCCTCATCGAGCGTACCACGATCCCGGTGCTCGCCTTCTTTGGGGAAAAGGACACCCAGATCGATCCATTCCAGGGGGCGGAGGCGTACCGGGCCGCACTCGACCGCGCCGGCAACGCGGACTACCGCGTCGTGCTCGTCCCCGGAGTCGATCACAGCATGGTCATCTCCGAGACCGGCTGCATGAAAGAACGGAGCCGGCGGTCACGCACGGGCTGGCGGAACTACGCTCCCGAATACCTGGACCCAATGGAGGAATGGCTGCGGCGGCTGAGAGGCTGAGCCACATCCCGATCAGGCGGGTCCGCACTCGATGCGTGGGGATGGCCGGCTGGGTTGAATCCACGACCGCGACCCGCTGCTAGACCCGGTAGCTGACGTGCTGAAGTTGATTTCCGGAGCCAGATTCCATCTCTGGGCGGCAACCATCCGGTAGGCTGGGATCGGGTCAATGACCCGACAATAAGCGATAGCCTAACCGTCGGGCGTCCCGTGGCTGCTGCGGGCCGGGCCGTGGCTTCACTTATATTGACAGCCAGTTCGTCCCAAACGTTGTGAGCTCCAGCACCGTGCAGTCCGGCATTGGACTGCCGTTCGTTCGTGAAGAAGGCGGCGGCTGTCCGGGAGAGTCGTCGGCCGGCGACGTCGAGACAGCCGCATCGGCCAACAGAGTAGGGGCCGGATTCGCTCCCGGTCCCCTGCAGCATCTCCGACCTACGCCAAGGCAGGTTCACTCGATCTCGCCATCTTCTTCGGGTTCGTAACGCTCCCGATCTCGCACCGTCACCCGTGCCAAACCTCGGTAACTCTCCGAGTCGGCGGTGATCAGGACGTTGCCCGGTTCGAGCCCGCGCACCTCTCCGCCGTCGACGCTCGCGACGGCTGGGTTCGAGCTCTCCCATTCGAGCTTCTCGGCTTCGTCAAGACCGTCGTCTCCCACACCATCGCCGTGGCCCGGCAGCGTCGCTCGAAGGCGCACGGTCTCACCCACGGCGACGAAGTTCCACTCCGGGGTCAACTTCACTGCCTCCTCCTTTTCCCACTCTGTGTCGCGGTACTCGGGCCCGGTGGGGCCTTCGTCACACGCCAGGAAGAGCGGAAGGGCAGCTAGCCCGAGCAGGGCCGTCAAGATCCTATTGTAGCTAGACATCGTTTACCCCCTGCTGAATGCGAATCCCTCGATCTCTTGTCTCCGTCCATTGCGACGTGTCCTCGCTGACACGCGGGGA
>JASFMO010000025.1:0-16824 GCA_050117535.1 Gemmatimonadales bacterium
CGCGGCTGGCGGTTCGTCTACCGCCCGGATGTCGTCGTGCCCGGCGAGTTGCCGTTGAGCGTTCGGGCCTTCAAAGGGCAGCAGGCCCGCTGGGCGCAGGGCTCGATCCAGACGGCACGCAAGCTCATGCCGTGTCTGCTGCGAGGTGCTTGGCCGCGACGGCTGAAGCTGGAAGCTGTGGCTCACCTCACCAGCTACGTACCCGCCCTGCTGACGCTCGGGCTGGCCGTGCTGATACCGCCCGCGACGATCGTCCGCCTGGAACGGGGCTGGCCGGTGCCGCCGGCCGTCGACCTGATCGTCTTGGCGCTAGCCCTGGGTCCTCTGGCGATGTTCTACGGTAAGACGCTGCGGCTGAGCGGACGCCCCTGGCCGAGCCTTCTGCTTCGCCTGCCGATGATCCTGGCAGTCGGGATTGGCATCTCGGTCAGCAACTCGCGCGCGCTGCTGGCGGGCCTGTTCGGGCGCAGAGCAACGGAGTTCGTCCGTACCCCGAAGCGGGGGAGCACCGGCTCCGGATACGGGGCCGGATCCAGCCGCTGGAGCACGGTGGTGGAATCGGCGCTGGCGGCGTACGTGAGCGTCGCTATCGGCTATGCCGCCGTATCAGGGCTTTACCCGTCGATCCCTTTCCTCTTGCTGTTCCAGTACGGATTCACGGCGATCGCCGCCGGCTCGGTCCGCGAACCGCTGGCGCGAAGCGAGGTCAGCGCCGTGTCGTGACCAGCCGCCAGGGGCTGGGCCACCCTGAACCGCGCCAGGCGTCTCCAACGAGTAGGAGGAAGAAGGGCCCGTAGATGGCCAGTCTCAGCCACCAGGGCTCGGGCCAGACCCCTTCGCTCCGGTACGTTGCCAGTCCGTAATAGGCGGCGAAGACCGAGCCGCTCAAGTAGAGCCAGGCCCGATTGGGCCGAATGGCGATGAGGGGGACCATCCAGAGCAGGTACCACGGGTGCACGGTCGGGCTGAGGATGAGCATGGCCCCGGTCATCCAGAGGGCGGTGCGCTCGAACGTCCAAAGGTCGCGAACGGATTGAACGACGAAGAGCAAGATGATGACGACCGCCGCGATCTTGGCCACGAAGGGCGAGCCGGTCAGCCAGGCGAGGACCACGAACAGTCCGTCGTTGAACCTCCATGCCGCGGCGTAGGTGACCAGACCGGCGAACAGGTGGCGGCCCGCACCGACGTAGGGGATATAGGCCAGCGCCAGGCAGGCCACGAAAGTCGCGGTCACTCTTGCGGCGTTGGCGCCGCGAGCCGCGGCCGGAAGCATGGCGAGGGGGAACGGCTTGACGAGCGCCCCCGCCGCGACCGTCAGACCCAAACGACTGGACGGAGCACCGGGGCGGCGTGTCAGCCAGACGGCCGCGACGATCGGTAGAGCGCCGAGCAGATCCAGGTGTGCGTTCCAAGCGACTTCGACGACGACGAGGGGCGACCACCAGTAGAGCGTCCAGAGCTGCAGACGGCGCTTGCTGGGGACGAGCCGGTAGACGAGTGCCGCTATCCCGGCGTCACAGGCCAGCCAGAGGAGCTTGAGACTCAGCCAGCCGCCGGCCATCGCGGCGTTGAGTGCGAAGGCGATCTGGGCGAGCGGCGGGTAGATCGTGTTGACGTGGGGGTGGTTCACCTGTGCTCGCACGGCGTCGTCGACGCCGGCCAGAGCCGAGTCGGCGGGGGCGTAGCGATACGGGTTGATGCCCCTAAGTTGTACGGTGCCGTCCCAAAGGTATCGGAAGTAGTCGTCGCTGAGGAAAGGGGCCTTGGGGACGAGCAGGGCTCTGAACAGGAGGCCCAAGGCGAGGGCGAAGAGGAATGCCCAACCTCCGGCCAGCGGACGGGCGGTGCTCAGGGCGGCCAGATAGAGCAAGAAGGCGCCGCCGGCGAGAGCCACGACAAGCTTGGGTGCCGCTTGGTAGCCCGGCCACGTGGCCAGCGCCAGGTAAACGACGGCCTGCGCTACTCCCAGGGCGGCGAAGGCCGCCAATCTGACCGGCGGGTCGCCGGAGGCGTAAGGACGAGTCACGCTTGATCGAATCGCTGTCGGTTGCTGCCGTGATGCCGGCCCTCGATGAAGAGGGAGTGATCGGGTCCACTCTGGCCTCGCTCCCGCGCGACATCATCGATGACGTGTGGGTCGTGGACAATGGGTCCGCCGACGGCACGGCGGCGGAAGCGGCGGCGGCCGGGGCGCGAGTCGTGGTGGAGCCGCGGCGCGGGTACGGAATTGCCTGCCAGGCGGCGCTGATCGCGATGCGTCACGAACCTCCCCATGTCGTCGTATTCATCGATGCCGACGGTTCCCAGCCCCTCGACGAGACCGCCTCGTTGCTTCGGCCGATCGTGCAGGATGGCGCCGACTTCGTGATCGGCATCCGCCGCTTCGGCGATACGCCAGTGCACGTGACCTTGGGCAACAGGCTCGCCTGCATGATCCTCGCTTCTCTCACCGGGCACAAGTTCCGTGATCTGGGGCCGTTCCGGGCGATCCGCTTCGCGGCGCTCCGCGACCTCGAGCTGCGCGATCCGGACTACGGCTGGAACATCGAGATGCAGGCGCGGGCGTTGGCCTGCGGACTGCGAATCGTCGAGGTGCCCGTCTCGCATCGCCCGCGGCTGGCCGGCCGATCGAAGATCTCGGGATCGTTGAAAGGCACGGTAGGCGCCGGGACCAAGATCCTCTGGTCCTCGTTTCGCCACGGTTGGGAGGCCAGAAGATCGCTCCGGGGGTAGCCGACCTCGACCCTTCTGCTTAATTATCACCTCGCGGTGCGATAGCATAGATGTCCCAATCAGGAGGTGGCTTTGCCCTACGATCCTAGACTCGTCCAGCCGATGCGCGAGGAGCTGACCGGCATCGGATTTCAGGAGTTGTTGACCCCTGCCGACGTGGACGCCTTCATGGCGGAAAGCGATGGTACGGCTCTTGTCGTGGTGAATTCGGTCTGCGGCTGCGCCGCGGGCATGGCCCGGCCCGGAGTCCGACTCGCGCTTCAACAGGCCCCCCGTCCCGATCGCCTGGCCACCGTCTTCGCGGGGCAGGATCTGGCGGCGGCGGAGCGGGCGCGCAGCTACTTCGCCGGTTATCCGCCCAGTAGTCCCTCGATGGCCCTGTTCAGGGATGGCGAGGTGGTTCACTTCGTGCCCCGACATCACATCGAAGGGCGAAGCGCGCAGCAGGTGGCGTTCGATCTGGCGAAGGCGTTCGAAGAGCACTGCGCGCCGACCGTCTGATCGCATGGGTACCTTTCACTCGGGCAAGGGCCATCTCCACGGTATCACGGTCGTGGTGGACACGAAGGGGCCCCGGGTCTACATCGGCCGCTGTTGGGAGATGGACGACCGGAGGATTGTGCTCGTCGATGTCGACGAGCACGCGGACGGCCAGGACGGCCGCAGCAAGCGGGATTTCATTCGTCAGGCGGCGAAAGTCGGCGTGTGGAAGAAGCACGAGAGGGTCGTGCTCGCCCACGAGCAAGTCGATTCGGTCGCGCCGCTAGGCGCCATCCGGGCGGACCGCGACGAGCCCTAGCTGGAAGTCCGTGTCCTTCCACGTGGCCGATCAAGGTCGGGCTGGCCACCATCGCGCGCCGTCCTTGACAGGCTCGCGGGCTGAGCCTGTATTCTCTTACTGAACCTCTTCAATGCCGCTTCGGCAGTGTGAGACGACGGTAGCCATGACTCTGGTGGTTTGCCCTTGAACGGCTCAGGTATCGGATGACGTATCGAGACAGGCTCGCGCAGTTCGAGAAAGGCGGATCGCGGGAAGGCGTATCGCGTTGGGTGATCTTCCGCGATCTGCTGCTCTTTCAGCTGAAGCTCTTCCTGGATGGGCTGGTCGACATCACGCTCGCGCCGTTGTCGATCGCGGCGGCCATCGTGGAGATGGCCTTCGGGGGACAACAGCGAGGCCGGCTGTTCTACGCCATTCTCCGTCTCGGCGAGCGGGCCGACCTGTGGCTGAATTTGTACGGTGCTTCCCGGCGTGCGGACACGGACGGGCTGTTCGGCGGCAGTCGAGCGGGAAGCGATACGCTGCTGGGCGAGATTGAGCAGCGGCTCAGGGGGGGCGACGAGCCGCGCCGGCGGCGCAAGTCCCAGTAGCGATTTCCGCGTTGTCGAAGGTCTAGCCGCTAACCTGCTAGCGCGAGGCCGCCGTTCTGTTAGAGACACCACCACCTGTTGACGGCCAGAGGGACGGGCTGTAGCCTAACTGATAGTCCTTCGGTCATGTCCCAGCCGTCGGTAGTCCATGAGTGCTTCTCTTCTTGAGCGGCTCAGGGCCGCACTGGCCCCTCACTACGAGATCGAGCGCGAGCTCGGTACCGGTGGGATGGGCACGGTCTTCCTCGCCCGCGATGTGACTCTCGAGCGAGCCGTCGCGATCAAGATCCTGCGCCCCGAAATGGCGACGGCCATTGCTGGCGAACGCTTCCTGCGGGAAGCACGGATCCTGGCAAAGCTCAGCCACCCGAACGTCGTACCGATCCACGATGCCGGCGAGGCCGATGGCCTGGCTTACTATGTGATGGATTGCGTCCAAGGAGAGACGCTGGACGAGCGCATCAAGCGTGGTCCATTGGGCGAGGACCAAGTCGTGCGCTTGGGGCGCGACCTATTGTCGGCCCTTGAGGTGGCCCACGCCGCCGGTGTCATCCACAGGGATGTGAAACCGAGCAACGTCTTTCTGGTGGAGGGCCGAGGCCTACTCGGCGATTTTGGCATCGCGAAGCCGGTCGACGAGCTTGGCGAGAAGTTGACGACCCCGGGCCGCCAACCAGGCACCCCCGATTACATGCCGCCGGAACAAATCGCCGGCGAATGCACAACGCGCACGGATATCTACGCGGTGGGCATGGTGCTGTTCGAGGCGGCGACGGGGAAGCGCTGGTCGGTGCTGAAGCGGATCGACGATGCCGACTGGAGCGGTGTGCCGCGGCGGCTTGCCCGCGTGTTAGAGCGGGCGCTGGCCTGGTCGCCGGACGAGCGATTCGAGGATGCGGCGTCATTTCGTAGAGCGTTGCTACAGAAGGCTGGCCGGCGCGGCCGCGCGGCGGCTTTGCGGAACCGGTTGGTCGCGGGTGCGGTCGCGATCGGCGTCGTGGCGGCCGGCTACATCGCCATACGGATGTTGGCGCGGCCTGGCCTGGTGGTCGAGCGTGACTTGGCGGTCCTGCCCGTCGAGATTGAGGGCGAATGGACCGAGCCGTGGGGGGGGGGCGAGTTGGCAAGACTCGTGTACAGCCGACTGGAGGGCGCACCCGACCTTACGGTTGTCCCGATGGCCGAGTCGGTCGCCTGGCGGGACTCGGCTACGAACGCCGCCGGTTCGGCGGCGGTGGAGCTGGCCGCTGACCAGCTCAGAGCCAGGTACGCCGGCCACGCCAAGTTGGTTGCCGAGGGGGATTCGCTGAGCCTCTTGCTCGATGTTTACGACCGCAGGGGGAGACCACTGCCGGGCCTGCAGCGAACAAGCTTCGGCCGAGTCGGGCTGCTCGAGCTGAGCGATTCTATCAGCCTGCGCATGCTGCAAACGCTGCCCGGTAAGGAGCTATCCGAGGTGGCGCGACTGACCTCCAATGTTGAGGCGGCCATTCAGTTCCTCTACGGCGAAAGAGCCTTCGAGCGCGGCGCTTGGGCACCGGCGGTGGCGCACTACGAAGCGGCAATAGCTGAGGATTCCTCGTTCGCGCTTGCGTGGTGGCACCTGGCCAATGCCTATCGCTGGTTGGGCCAGAGGGGCCCGTATCCGCACGACTTTCGCCGCGTCTTCGAGAAACATTCGGCCGAGCTGGGCCCGGTCGATAGCCTGCTCATGGCGGCTCAGCTCGCGCCGGGGGGCAACGAGCGGTTCAGCATGTATCGTGCGGCCAACGAGCGAGATCCGCTGAACTACTTTGCGGCCTACCTGCTGGGCGAGGAGATGTTCAACCGGGGCGCCTTTTGGGGCCTGGCACTAGAGGACGCCGTCGACGTGCTCGAGACCGTCGTGGATCTCAATCCGCTGTGGGCCTCGGCGCACGTGCATCTGATCTGGGCCAACATTCGCTTGGGCCGCCGTGAGGCGGCGCGGACCGCTTTCGAACAACTGCCCGAAGTCGCCGCGGACCGGGATGAGGGATGGCTCTATCCGCCTGTACTGCTTCGGCTGGCGTACAACGAGCGTTTCGAGCCCCAATTAGTGGAACAGGGCCGTCAGCAGCTGCGGTCGAACCCGTTGTTCGGTTCAGCCGAATGGATCTCCAAGCTGGCACGGTTGGGGGGCGCTTTCGATGTGCCGGGTGCCCAGGTCGCTTTCGGTACTCTGCTCATCGAGAACGGTGCCGGCCGTGTCAAAGCCGGGGGCTGCATCGTGCGCGGATTGGGCAGGGCCGCGCTCGGACGCGGTGCGGCGATCGCGGACTTCGACAGCGCCGCCGCACTGCTCGACCGGGCCGAGGCACGACTCTTGGCGGCCGAGTGGCGCGTCATACCGAGGGCTCTGGGTATCCCGTTAGGTACGACGGATCAGGCAAACGCGAGACGACATCAGCTGGTCGGTTTCGTCACCGATGATACGCTTGGGGCGAGAGCTGCGTGGGCGCTCGCGATGAATGCTTACGCCACGGAACCGGGCGCCGCGAGTCGTTGGGCGGAGCGGGCGGCGGACCACCCCCCCCTCGCGACTTTCTTACGGGCGATGGAAGCAGCGAGCGGTGGCCGGTACGACGAGGCTCTGGCGACGTCCGAACCGCTCTTGGCGTTGCAGGCCGTGGCGATACCCCTGGAGGGCACGTCCCGGCCGCCCGAGACTCTGGGGTACGCCCCGTTCGCGCGAGCTGCGCTCCACCTCAAGCGTGGGGAGTGGTACGCGGCTCTGGGTGACAGCGTGTCGGCGGAGCGGGAGTGGGCCTGGTACGAGGCGGTCGACATCGATGGACTGCCCAGCGTCGAGCTGCCCCAACCCGGTGAGATCGATTGGGCTCTCGGAAGCTACGGCCGCTACCTGCGCGGCAGGGTCGCGTTGCGGAGCGGTGATCTCGAATCGGCCTGTCGACATCTTGGCCGCGTGGCGGAACTCTGGTCCCGATCCGACCCGGAATTCGGTGAGTATCTGCGCGAGTCTCGCGCGGGCGTGCGGAGGGCCTGCGACTCGGGAGAGTAAACGGTGATCGATGACCGTCGTCCGGCGCTGGCGGTGACCGCCGGCAGGGGCGGAGTGCGTGGGATCGCTCTGTTCGTGCTCGGGTATGGCGTGGTCGATTTGCTGCCGATCGTTCTACCGGAGCAGCCGCACGTGGTCGACTTGCCGTTTCGCGATGCGGCGGACGCGGCCCTCATCTTCCTGCTGGTCTTCCTTTACGTCGAGTTGGCTACGCACGCGCAGTTGCTGCAGAAGCGATGGGCGCGTGCGGTGTTCGCGCTGGCGCTGCTGCTCATGGTGCAGGGGCACGCCATACACCTCGCCGCGAATGCGATCGCCGCCGCCAGCGAAGCGGGCTCGAGCGGATGGAGTCTAATCTACTTTCTGGATGAGCGCTGGGGGCATACGGAACTTCATTTCGCTTTCTTGCTCTTGGCTGCCCTGTTCATCGGGCGCTCGGATCCAGTTCGGTTGGGTGGGCCGCTGTCGCGCATGGAGAACGTCGGTCTGTGGGTCTTGGCGGCCGTGTACGGCTTGCTGCTCGCCGGTGGCGCCATCGAGGGTCAGACCGTCCCACTGATGCTTCCCGGTGGCGTTCTCCTCTCGGTGTGGGGCCTTTGGCCGTATCTGGCTCGGCGCCGCCCGAAGGCTGCTCTTACCCTGCCGGCACATCGCCGTTTCTTTGCGGCTAGCCTCGGCGTCACCGCCATCGCGCTGGCGATCTACGGATTGGCCTTCCCCGGCTACCCTCAATTCAGCGGGGGCTGACATGATCGTTTGTCGTGTCCTCGGTCCCATCGAAGTGCTGGTGGACGGCAGCTCGGCACCGCCCGAACTCCTGTGGCGCAAGAATCTGGCGCTACTGGTCTACCTGGCACGCTCGCCGAAACGAACGCGGTCACGCGACCATTTGGTGGGACTGCTGTGGGGTGAAAAGCCGGAGTCGGCGGCTCGGCATTCGCTCAACGAGGCGATCCGTGTCCTGCGCAAACACGTGGGCGAGGAAAGTCTCGAGAGCGAGGCTGGGCAGGTTCGCCTCGACCCGTCGGCGCTGCAGCTCGATGTCGACGCCTTCGAGGCGCGAGTCGAGGAGGAGTCGTGGGCGGAAGCCGCCGCCCTAGTGAGCGGTGACTTCATGGAGGGCTTCGGCGTGCCGGGCTGCTCCGAGTTCGAGGACTGGCTGTACGGCGAACGGGTCGCACTGCGAGAACGAGCGGTCACGGCCTTGGTGAATCGGGCGTCCACGCTGCTCGATCAAGGCGAGATCCGCGAAGCGGCAGCGGCGGCGCGACGCGCGCTGGCGTTGGACGCGACCTCGGAGACCGCGGCGAGGACAGCGATGCGAGGTTTGGCGATCGCCGGCGACAGGGCGGGCGCCCTAGAGGTCTACGACAGCTTGGTGGCTCGTCTGGATGAAGAGATCGGGATCGAGCCGGACGAGGAGACGCAGGCGTTGGCCGATCGCGTTCGGCGCGAGAGGACATGGAGACTGCCAGCCGGTGCCGTGGGTACGGGCGCGCCGGGAGCGGAATCGCGCCGCGTCCCGCTGGTGGGTCGCGAGCTCGAGTTCGAGCAGCTGATCGGTGCGTGGACGGCCTGTCGCACCCGCCCACACGCCTCGCTGGCTGTTGTCGAAGGTGACCCGGGCACGGGCAAGACGCGGCTGGTCGAGGAACTTGCCGCGCGCGCGCGTCTGGACGGCGCCGCGCGATCCGAGGTGCGAACGGTCGAGGCGGACCAGGCGGAGGCATGGAGCGGCGTGCTGGGCCTGGCCAGTTCGCTGTCGCTCGATCTTCCCGGCCTGGACGAGACGGCGACCGCGGCACGCGCGTTCTTCTGCTCGCAGCTGCCCGCTTGGGCCGAACGCTTCGATGCGCAGCCGGCTGGCGAACCGACTTGGCCGCCGGGGCGTGCGCTCGCGGAACTCGTGCGCGGCCTCGCCTTACACCAGCCCGTGTTCATCATGATTGATGATGCCCACTGGCTGGACCACGAGTCGCTGTTGGCGATCAGCGCCTTGCTGCGAGATTTGGAGAATGCGCCGATTTTTGTCGTCCTTTCGCTCGCGCCGTACCCGGAGCGCCTGGAGCTCGAGGAGTTGCGCGCGCGTGTTGGCCGCGAGCTGACCGGTATCTCGGTGCGGCTCGCTCCGCTAGCGGCCGAGGCGCTGCGAGCGCTAGCCCGCTGGGCGCTTCCGGCTTACGACGAAGTGGAGCTGGACCGTGTCACCCGCCGCATAGCCACCGACTCGGCGGGCCTTCCACTGCTGACGGTCGAGCTGCTCCATGCCGTCGCATTGGGGCTGGATCTCCGCGCGACGGGCGGCGCCTGGCCCGAGCCGCTGCGAACCCTCGACCAGACGTTGCCGGCCGAACTTCCGGACGCTGTGGCGGCGGCGGTCCGCGTCGGGTTCCGGCGTCTGTCCCGTGACGCTCAGACAGTATTGGCTGCGGCTTCGATTCTCGGCGATCGCGTGGGCGCGGCCGCTCTCGGGACGGCGACGGCTCTCGAGGGGGAAACGCTAGCCGCGGCTCTGGACGAGCTGGAATGGCAGCGGTGGTTGAGCGCCGAGCCGCGCGGGTATTCGTTCGTCGCGCGGGTGGTGCGCGATGTGGTCGCGCGTGACATGCTCACACCGGGCCAGCGGCAGCGGATCCTGGCCGCTGTCGATTTCTGATCTCGACGCTTCCGTTGTCAAGTGGGATTGTTGATATTGCACGTGTCAGTGCCGGGACCTAGGCTCCCGTGCTCGCTTCGGGGTCCGGGACGGTCAACCGCGGCGAATGACGAGTGTCGGCATGCAACCTAGCTAGGATAAGATCATGAGTTGGACGCCATTCGAGTCGGAGGGAGAGTCGCCTTCAGCGCCCGGCTTGCCGGCGCCCGAGGCGACGCCCGTCGTCGTCGTTGATGATGAGTCGACGATGCTCGACGTCGTCTCAAAGGTCCTGCAGCGCGAGGGCTACCCGGTTGAGACGTTCGTCTCCGCGGGCGATGGGCTGGCTCGCATCGTCGAAGGTGGTGTCGCGCTGTTGATCACGGACATCCGGATGCCGGGTATGGGCGGTATCGAGCTGTTGCGCCGCGCCTTGGAAGAGGATCCGGACCTGGCGATCCTGATACTCACGGGCGCGGGAGACATGGACTCGGCAATCGATTCGTTTCGGTTGGGCGTTCAGGACTATCTAACGAAGCCGATCGCTCCGGAAGCGCTCGTCGAAGCTGTGGACAGGGCCCTGCGGCAACGGAGGCAGCAACTTCACCGACACAAGTTCGAGGCTTGGCTGCGGGCCGAAGTGGACAGGCGAACGGAGCAGGTACTGCAACAGTCGGAGGAGCTGGAACAGGTGTCGGTGTCCGCGCTGACCGCGCTGGTGCGGGCGATGGAGGTCAAGGACCCATACTTGAAGGGGCACAGCGAGCGGGTGGCGGAGCTCAGCCAGAGACTGGCGCTCCAGCTCGACTTCGAGGTTGAGGAAGTTGAGGAGATACGTGTGGCCGGTCTTCTGCACGATATCGGTATGATCGGTATTCGTGAGGCGGTCGTGCATAAGCGGGGGCAGCTGAGCGAGGATGAGTACGGTCACGTTCGGGAGCACGTGGAGATCGGGACCGAGATCCTCCAACCGCTCGCGCACATCGGGCGGGCGATCGACTACGTTCACTGTCATCACGAACGGATCAACGGCTCGGGTTACCCCAGGGGCCTGAAAGGCAGCGAGGTTCCTCTGGGAGCTCAGATCGTCGGGTTGGCCGAATCGTTCGTCTCTCTAACCGAGGAACGCGCCTTCCGGAAAGCGTTTCCCGCTCAGGAGGCGCTCGGAACGCTGCAGAAAGGGCGGGGGATTTGGTTCGCGCCGCAGGTGGTCGACGCCCTGCGCTCCGTCCTTCAAACCTGAGTCGTCTTCCCAGCGGGCGAGCAGACGAAAGCTCCGGGCCCGATCCTCCGAGCCCGGAGCTTTTCGCGCTTGCGAGGACCTCGCGGTCCCTCGTGTGACCCGACTAGCTGGCGCCAGCCAGCTCTTCCAGCATGGCGGTGGTCACCGACTTCGGCCGCTCGATCGGATAGCCGAGGGCGCGGTCCCAAACCACGTTCGACAGGACGCCCAGGGCGCGGCCGATCGCGAAGAGTACTGTATAGAAGTCGTACTCGCGCAGGCCATAGTACCACTGGATGACGCCCGACTGCGCGTCGACATTGGGCCACGGGTTCTTCGCCTTCCCCTGCTCCTGCAGGATCGGCGGAACCACCTTGTACAGCAGGTCCACGTACTTGAAGATCGGATCGTCGGGCAAGTGCTTCAGGCAGAAGTTGCGCTGCTCGGTGTAACGCGGGTCGGTCTTGCGCAATACCGCGTGGCCGAAGCCCGGTACGACCTGGCCCGAGTTCAGCGTATCCCACACGAACTGCTTCATCTCCTCCTCGCTGGGAATTTTGCCGCCCATCTGCTCCATCACGCCCTGGATCCAGCGAAGCACTTCCTGGTTCGCCAGGCCATGCAGCGGACCGGCCAGGCCGTTGACCAGGCCGGACATGGCGTAGTAGGGGTCGGACAGGGCGCTGGCGATCAGGTGCCCCGCGTGCGCGCTGACGTTGCCACTCTCGTGATCCGAGTGGAGGATGAAGTACAGCCGCGCCACATCGTCGTAGGGGGGTGCGATCCCCATCATGTGGGCGAAATTGGCGCCCAAGTCGAGCGCGGGATCAGGATCGATCTGCTGGTCGTCCTTGTACTTGAGGCGATAGATGAAAGCACCGAGCTGTGGCAGTCTGGCCCATAGGTTCAACGCGTCCTCCAGCGTCGGTTGCCAGTGGTCCATCTTGCCGAGCCCGGCATCGTACGCCTTCCGGTAGACCGACTCCCGCTCCATCGCGACCACCGCCGTCGACAACATGGCCATGGGATGCGAGTCCTTGGGCATGGCGCGCAACACGTCCCAAGCGTAGGTCGGCACCTGGCTCCGCTGCTTTAGCTCGGCGGCCAGCTCCTCGGCCTCAGCCTCGGTCGGCACGTCGCCGGTCAGAAGCAGCCAGATATGGCCCTCGACGTAGGGCATCTCTGAGCCCGGGGCTTTCGGCAGCGCCTCGAGCGTCTCTGGGATCGTGAAGCCGCGGAAGCGGATCCCCTCGTTGGGATCGAGGTAGGAAATGTCCGTGACTAGGCACCGAACGCCGCGGGCGCCGCCGATGGCTTGGCCGATGGTGACTTCCCCGACTTTGACGCCACCAAACTCCTTGACCAACCGGCCCGTCCTTGGCCGCCAAGCGTCGATCTTCTCTCCGAGCTTCTCCTTGAGCGACATCGTCTCCTCCTTTAGAGCTGCCCTTCACGGGGCCGCGCGCCTCTGGGATGGCGAGCGGGTGGGCCCTGGTTAGGCCGCTGATTCACGAATAGGCATACTAAGACCCGTCGCAAAAGCGCATAACTCATGCCCGAAACACATGGCGGGAGGGCGGCCGGAAACGGGCCTCGGAGAACGGCTTGCACGGCCGGCCGCTGCCGGCCCCCGCATGGCGCTCGCCGTGGCGGGGGACGATCTGCCACGGCGTGGGGCGGAAGTGGAAAGGTGGTCTATGACTAACGATAGGTGCTAGCGAAACAGTGCCCTGGGCCTGTTCCCGGCTCGGACCTGCCGTCGGCGGGTCGGCGCTCCACATCGTGTGCTCCTCAACGGCGCGAGGTGGGCTGGCCCCGCGCCGCCGGAGTTGTCGGCTGTCAGGTTCACGAGCCGGCCGCGTCCTCGTCCAGATCCTTCACTAGTCCGGCGTAACGGCGTTCGATCCTGAATCCGTACGAGTAGAAGTACTCGGGCCGGAAGAACCCGGTGGTCAGCGTCTTCGTGCCGGCGGCGCGCAGCCGGTTGAAGAACTGACGCATCAAACCGTCGGCGACCCCCTTCCTGCGGTAGCGATCGGCCACGACGATCTTTTCCAGGTGGGCAGCCGCTCCGTCTTCCTCGAGCTTGTAATAGATGCCGCCGATGATCTGGTCTCGGTCGTTGATGGCGAGCAAGAAGCGATGTTCGGGCCCGAATCGCACATCCAGCTTGGCGGCAAGAAAGAGCCGGTGGAGTCGCTCCACTTCTTTGGGGAGCAGGGCGTGCCGGACCCGGAAGACGTTGCCGTCGGCGTCATCGAGACTGACCACGATCTCGCTCTGGTATTCACCGCCAAGATCGCTGCTGACGAAGTCGACGGAATCTTCAGGTCTCAAGTAGGCGAAGGGGATGCGTGCCAAGAAATAGTCGTCGTCCGGCTCGACTTCGAGCCGGTGCCTCAGATCGGCTATGGCGCCGGCCAGTTCGGCCTCGGCCAGCTCGCCGGCGCGCGTGCGCCGCACGAGGTCATCGAGGCCTCGGGTCAGATCCGGCGAGCTGTCACGAAACACCGTTTCGCGGAAGAAGCGCAGCCTGGCCTCGGGGTACAACCGGGCCAACCGCTCGAGGCCGTAGGTGTCGTAGAACTCCTGTAGGGTGCGAGCGCGCGCTTCCGCAGTCGCCTCTTCGTTGAGTCTGGCCCAGCGGCGATATCTTTTGGCTGCGAAGAACAGTCGCAGTGGTAGGAAGCCGCGGCCGCGTACGGCGGTCACATAGTTTTGTAGGGCGATCCGAAGAGTCTCTGGTGCCCCGGCTTCCGTCTCGAGCGCGCGCTCGTAAGCCTCCAGGCCCTCGCTTTCGCCGAGCGCTTCCAGCACGGAAGAGAAGATCACGTCCCAAGTCACCAGGCCCCGGAGGCCTTCATACTCCGCTTCAACGAGATCGACGAAGCGGTCCTTGAACGACAGAAGCATGGGTAGCATGCCTCTGTGCGGTCGCGGTTCCGCCAATGTGACGAGGCGCGATCCGCTCTGGTAATCGTGGGTCGGAAGCACGATGTCGGTCGCGCTGACATTCGCGATCTCGTAACGCCTCCCGGTCCTGTCCCAAAAATCGACATAGGCACTCAAGGCGCTCCATGCCAGGAACGGCCATATTTGCGCCAGATCCTCTATCCCCTCCGCCGAACGACGAGCGAGACGCCGCATCTCCCGGTCCAGGGTGGCGCCGGAAATGTATTCCTCGCTCCAGAGGTCTTGGTCCGGCACATAGTCACCGAAGTCCTCCACGACGGGCGGCCTGTGGTCCGAATCGCCACACAGGATCAGCCAGTCGATCTCGGATCGGACTTCCTCGCGTTCGAGCGACTTGTTCAAATTGGCGGCCAGTTCGTGCGTATCCTGGCTGCGAGTCTGAACGGTGAGACGGTAGACCGCTTTGCCGTGTCGCTCGCCCAGCAGACGAACCCAGACGCCGCCCGGCGGTATATCGGCCAACCGAACGAGCCTGCCGCCGTGGAGCAGGAACACCGAACCACTGAGGAATGGGGTGTTCTTGATGGCGGAGGTCAGCCTCCTTTGGTCGTCCTCGTCGGTGCCCTCCGCGAAAACGACCACATCCTCCCAGCGATACTCTTGGCCGGTCTCGGTGTCGACGGCGATCCTCGGTGTAGGCCCGAGCCACTGGAAGAAGGCATCGCGCAGCTTGTTCCTTCCCTGTTCCGCGTGGTCGCGAACGCGCTCGGTGGCGCCGAAGAGACTCGCCCGCACCAGGAAGGCTCTTATCCGTCGATAGAGTGTGGGATGGGCTCCACCGTAGTCCGTCAGAAAGTCCAGTAGCGAGATCGCTCGCTGTTCGTCGCCCTCCTCCTGTGGCGGTTGTGCGCAGGCCTCCCAGGCCAGGTCGATCAGATCATCGGTCTTGGAGGTGGGCAGGCTCCGCTCGCAGAGCACCGCGCGCGTCTCCGGGTCCAGCAAGTCGGGGTCTCGAGCCAGAAAGTCTCCGACGATCTCTCGAAAACGCATCGGCTTCTCGTAGGGCACGAGTACTTGGAACGCACGTCGCCGCGCTTCGGCCGACGGTATCGCGGCGCCACGCGCCAGTAAGCTTCGTGTCGGCTCGGCCAGGGCCCCTTCCTCAGAGCTGGCCAGCACTCGCTCGAGCAAGCGGACGGCATTCAAGGCACTGCGGTCATCGGTTGCGACCAACATCCAAGCGGCCTGGTGAAGCTCGAGCAGACTCCACTCCGCGTGACCGATCGACTCGTCAAGCGAATCGCGGTCGGCCGCCTTGGGGTGGGTGGGCCGCACGCTGCGAATCCACTTGATGGCCTCCGCCGAACGCCCTGGGCGCTGCCGGTCATCGAGATCGAGCGGCGCGAAGGCGACCAGCTCGTCGTTCCCCAGCCACAGTCGAGGCGTGGCCAGGAGGGCGCCGAGATTCAGTGCCTGCCCCTGGAAAGAGTACAGGCAGGAACCGACGCGTACGGTCGTCTCGTCTTCCCGGCGTACGGTTAGCTTTGTGTCCAGAGGTGGAAATGTAAGGGAGTCACGGTCAACGCGGACGTCTTGAGCCGTCAACCCGAGCGTCTGAAACAGCCAGTTGGGGAGCGTGAGGTCGACACCACCGACGTGGATGTACGCGCGTCGGTACAGTGTCTCGATGACGTCGGCATAGTTGTCGACGACCACCTGGCGACGCGGTGTACCTTTCGGCGTCAGCTCGCCCTTGTCGGCGTCCAGGTCGCGATCGATGATCGCGAAGTCGACGACTCTCTCGTATGGCGGCACGAACTTGTTGACCGATACGACCAGCGAGCGGAAGTGGTCGCGGACCTCTTGGGTCGACATCGTCGAGAAATCCAACTCGCCGTACTCGGGATTCGGGTAGATCAGGAGGGTGTTGTACTCCTTATGGTCGCCGACCAAAAAGGAGCGGCCCACGGATTCAAATTCTCGGAACAGGTTTTCTACCCGTTGCGGCGCGATCGTTTGGCCTTTGACGTTCTTGTAGATCTCCTTCTTGCGATCGACGAGTCGGATGTGGCCCTCCTCGTCCTGTCGCATCAGATCGCCGGTGTGAAACCAGCCCTCCTCGTCGAACGAAGCCTGGCCGTCGGGCGGGTCGAGATAGCCCATCATGACATAGGGCCCTCGGATCAGCAGTTCACCGTCGTCGCCGAGCTTGATCTCTATCCCGGGCAGGGCGAGACCGAGCGAGTTGTCCTTGTATTGGGACGGCGGCGTCATGGTGATGCCGCCGGTGGCCTCGCTCATCCCGAACCCGCTGAGCAACTGGACGCCCTGCCGGTGGAAGAACCGGAAGATGTCCGGATCGAGATATCCGGCGGCCGAGAGCCCCCAGCGAAGACGACCGCCCGTGACGGCCAGCGTGGCCTCGCGCAACTCCTCATCGGGCGCCAAGTGCGGATCGGCTCGCTTGCCTATCGCCTCGTAAAGCTGAATCCACTTCCTCGGTACACTGATGAAGACGCTGGGTTGGTGCCGACGCATGCCCTCGACAAGGGCCTCGACCGAGGGGTCTCCGAGAAAGCAATACTTCGCGCCCCAAAAAACGCAGCCGAGCAACTCGAGATAGCGGCCGAACGTGTGGAAGAGGGGTAGGTAGGAGAGAAACACGTCCCCCTCGCCGATCTCGGGTAGTGCCAGCGCCCGGGCGAATCGCTTGAAGACGAGGTTGCGATGGGAATACTGGATCCCTTTCGGCATGCCGGTCGTGCCGGAAGTGTACATGACGGTGGCGAGATCACCGATGCGGACGGCTCGCGAACGTTGCTCGACGAGCGATGCGGGCACGCTGGCCGCTCGGGTCTCGATTTCGTCGAACGCCAGCACGTTCCCCGTGGCATCGCTCGGCTCCAT
>JASFMO010000026.1:0-16764 GCA_050117535.1 Gemmatimonadales bacterium
TATGCCGTCTGGATGTACAGCTTCGTTCGGGCTGGTTTCGCGCTTTGCGGCAGTGAGCCCCTGGAGCGCCGTCGCGAGCTGCCGACAGGGGCTCGCCATCTAACCGAGCAAAGCCTCGACATGATGTTCTACTTCGCGCCCGATGAGCCGAGGGTGGGGGTCGATGAGGTGAGTGACGATGAGAACCGACTGATCGAAGAGTGGTACGCAGCCTACCTGCGTGAGCACTTTGAGGAGCGCATACTCTACTACTGAGACTCGCGCGGCCACAGCCGGACTGGATCGCGCGCCGGCAGGCCAAGGCTATCATGTTGGCGATCGTCCCGTCGCTCTCGCTTCGGCCGGACTACCGACACTTAGGCTTCGTCGTCCTCTAGGAATCCTCGATACAGGATGTCGGTCTCGACGCGGTCGCCACCCAGTCGGTCCACGACGTAGTCGCGTGCACGAGCGGCGCGCTCGGCGAGGGCGCAGCTCACGATGTCGATGGATGCGTAGCCGTGTTCCGGGTAGGTGTGGATCGCGAAGTGCGACTCGCGGATCGGCAGGAATACCGTAAGTCCCTGTCCGGGATAACGATAGACGGCCGGTTCGGCGAGCGGGTGGAGCGTAGCTGCCGTCGCGGCGCCATTCAAGATGCTGCTCATCTGATCCGGGTCGTTGAGGATCTCGGGTTCCACGCCGTACACATCCACCATCACGTGGGTCAGCACGGCGCGGCCCGTAGCCGCTTCGTGTGCCGTCTCCTGCTCCATTTTCACCCCCCCGATACGTTGAGAGTGATGATTCGCTCAAGCGGTTGAGTCTACGTCGAGAGCGTTTGTAAGAAACGCCGCAAGTAACGGTTCCGCAATACCGCCCTAGTGCCCTCCACGGGGCTCGTCGACCACATCGGTCGATGTTGACAATCGGCGTCCAAAGCCGGACTGACGTGGCCCACGGTCGACGCGGTTCGTGTCCGCCGCTTGGCCCGGCTACATTGTCAATCGGGAGCTCGATTGAAAATGTTACCGTCTGGATGTGGTGCATGACAAGTCGATCGCCGACGTCCGTTCTCGTCGCGCCAACGGCGTTCAAGGGGACCCTCGGACCGGCGGATGCCGCCAGCGCGATGGCTGTCGGTGTCGCACGGGTGTGGCCGGCCGCTGAAGTCTTTCGCCGCCCGGTATCGGATGGCGGGAACGGCCTCTTGGAAGCCTACCTGGCTCACGCAGGAGGTGTCCTGGAGCAGGTAGAGGTCACAGGCCCGCTTGGAGAGAGGATCCGGGCTCGGTTCGTGAAGTCGGGGTCGGTGGCGGTCGTAGAATCGGCTGAGGCCTGCGGACTGCATCGGGTCCCGCCAGAACGCCTCGACCCGCTCGGGGCCTCGACACGCGGTGTCGGTGAGCTTCTGCTCGAGACTGAGGCGGTTGGCGCTCTCAGCGTGATTCTGGGGCTTGGCGGGAGCGCGACCGTAGACGGCGGGCTGGGAATGGCGCAGGCTCTGGGTTGGCGTTTGGCCGGGAAGACGGGCGCTGTGGTGGGTGAGGGCGGTGGATCGCTGGTGCACCTGTGCCGGATCGACCCGCCACGACAGCAATTTTCGGCGCGCGTCACGGCTTTGTGCGATGTACAGAACCCTCTGACCGGGCCCACTGGAGCGGCCGCGGTCTATGCTCCGCAAAAGGGCGCCGGGCCGGCGCAAGTCGAGCAGCTCGAGGCGGGTCTGATCCGATTCGCTCAAGTCGTGCGAACCGAGCTAGGTGTCGATCTGACGGACCTACCGGGCGCGGGCGCTGCCGGGGGGCTTGCGGCGGGGGCGCGGGCCTTCCTGAGCGCCGATCTGGTGGCGGGAGCGGAATGGATTTTGGAGCTGGGCGATCTGCGTCGCCTTTTGTCAGGAGTGGATCTTCTCGTCACGGGAGAGGGGCGTTTCGACGCCCAGAGCCGCATGGGGAAGATTACGGGCAGATTGTTGGAAACCGCTGAGGGGGCGGGCGTTTCAGCACTCTTGGTGTGCGGGCGCATAGACGGACGGCCGGCTTCGGCCGCGAAATCCGTCGACGGTGGGGGGCGCACTCTGAGCTTCGCGGATATCGTGCGCCTAACGGAGGATGCTTGCCGTGAACTCGCTGTAGGGGATAGACTTTGAGCGCCCATGGCGGATCGAGGCTTTGCAAGACCTAACGAACATTCAGTGATCGAGGATCGATGTCGAACGGTGATCTAATGGAAAAGCTCGTCTCGCTGTGCAAGCGGCGCGGCTATGTGTACCAGTCGTCTGAGGTCTACGGCGGGTTGGGCTCGGTCTGGGACTACGGCCCGCTCGGTGTCGAGCTCAAGCGCAATGTTAAGGACCGCTGGTGGAGAGACATGGTGACGAGGCGTCCCGATATCGAGGGGCTGGACGCCGGCATACTGATGCATCCAGAAGTTTGGATGGCGAGCGGTCATGTCGAGGGCTTCACCGACCCGCTGATCGAGTGTAAGAACTGCCACCGCCGCTTTCGCGCCGATGAGGTCGAAAACCAGTGTCCGAGCTGCGGGATGAAGGACCAGTTTATGCCGCCGCGGATGTTCAACTTGATGTTCAAAACGTTCATGGGGCCCGTGGAGGAACAGGCGGCGCAGATCTACCTGAGACCGGAAACGGCGCAAGGCATCTACGTCAACTTCCTGAACGTGCTGAACTCATCGCGCCAGAAGGTTCCGTTCGGGATCGCACAAATCGGCAAGGCGTTCCGGAACGAGATCACGCCAGGCAACTTCATCTTCCGCACGCGCGAGTTCGAGCAGATGGAGATGCAATTCTTTGTGAAGCCGGGCACGGACAAGGAGTGGTTCGACTACTGGAGGAGCGAACGGCTGGAATGGGTCAAGTCGCTCGGCATTCGGCCGGAGAAGCTGCGACTCGAACAACACACGCGTGAGGAGTTGGCCCACTACGCCTATGACGCGTATGACATCCAGTACGAGTTCGCTTTCGGTTGGCAGGAGTTCGAGGGCATCCACAACCGAACGGACTACGACCTCGGCGCTCACCAGCGGCGCTCGGGAAAGAAGCTCGAGTACTTCGACCAGGCGACGAACGAGCGCTTCATTCCGTATATCATCGAGACTTCGGGCGGAGTTGATCGTCTGATGCTGGTGCTCTTGGCCGACGCCTATCGAGAGGAGGACGTCGAGGGTGAGACTCGCGTGGTCTTGGCCCTGCAACCGCAACTCGCGCCTACGAAAGTGGCGATTTTTCCTCTCGTTAAGAAGGACGGGATGCCGGAGTTGGCGATGAAAATATTCGACACGCTGCGGAAGCGTTTCCCCGCCTTCTATGACGAGTCAGGATCCATCGGGCGTCGGTATCGGAGACAGGACGAAGCTGGCACTCCCTTCTGTATAACCGTCGATGGTCAGACGCTGGAAGATGACACCGTCACGATCCGAGACCGCGACACTCTCGAGCAAGAAAGGCTCTCGACCGGTAAGCTGATCGAATATCTGAACGAGGTCGTTGGGTGAGGGGTTCGCGGTGAGATTGGGCCGGCTGCTTTGGTTCGGCGTCGGGGCGATGGTCGGCGTTTATCTGATCGACAAGCGACGACGCAACCTGGCCACCGAGCCACGACCGCTACGCGACGCCAAGGGTCGGGCTCTCTCTCCAAGGTTGGTCGAGCTGGCTGGAGGAGAATGCGTGCCGGTCATCGAGGCGGGCACTGGGCCGCCAGTCGTGCTCATCCCGGGCCTTACGGGCGATAGCCAGGTCTTTCGCCACCAGATCGCGGCGCTCGCGACGCGCTACAGGGTCATTGCGCCGAATCTTCGCTCGGGGTTCGACGACGTCGACACGGGCTTCGACCAGTTCGCTCACGACGTCGCGACGGTGCTCGATGCCTGTGAAATCGGGCCGGTCTGCTTGCTTGGTCTCTCCTTTGGCAGCGCAATCGCCATACGCTTCGCTTCGCTGTACCCGGATAGGGTCTGGGGCCTGATCTTGACTAATGGTCTGGCTCGGCTCGACCTGTCTCATGTGGGACTGAACCGGACGCTACTAATCCCAGTGGCACGTTGGACCACTCGCTTTGCGCCGGCGAGCCTCGTGCGACAGCTCGCGCGTGTTTGGGGCCGGCTGGGTGTGTGGGTATTCGATCCATCGCCGGGTAACGAACGGGTCATCGACTATGAGCTCGAGGCGCCGCTGCGTTTCCCCTTCTCCCAAGGCAATGCCCGCATGGCCACGTTCAGAAACTGCGATCTGCGGCCGGACCTCCGGCGAATCCGGCAAGCCGCGATGGTCGTCGTCGGCTCAGCTGATGCGTTCACACCGATCGAGTGGCAAAGAGAGATTGCGGATCTACTTCCAAACTCCACCTATACCGAGATCACTACCGGTGGGCATCTCACACTGATTTCGCACGCCGACATCTTCAACGAGGTGGTGCTCGACTGGCTGGATGAGCAACAGACTCGCCGGACGATTGCGAGTCAGCCGGTCTCCGCCGAAACCGCGTGAGGCTCGATCGCCTTGGCTTCCAAGTCTGAGGTCTTTGCTTCCCGTTGGGGTATGATGCTCGCCATGCTGGGCATGGCGGTGGGCACCGGCAACATCTGGCGGTTTCCGCGTATTGTTGCCCGCAACGGGGGAGGCAGCTTTCTCGTAGCCTGGGTTGTGTTCTTGCTGCTTTGGTCGATTCCGCTGATCCTCGTCGAGTTCTCGTTGGGCAAAGCGACCCGATCGGGAACGGTGGGCGCGTTTGGGAGACTGATCGGCAAGAAGTTCGCGTGGATGGGCGCATGGGTCGGGTGGTGCGCCACGGCGATTATGTTCTACTACAGCGTCGTTATGGGCTGGTGCATACGCCACTTGGCCGCGACGCTCACCGGTGCGATACCCGGAAGCACGCCGGACGCCTTCTGGAATAGCTTCGCCGCGTCACCGCAGGCCCTGTTGACGCATGCGGTTGCGATCGGTCTGGGTGTGATGGTGGTCGCGCGCGGCGTTCGCGGAATCGAGCGGGTAGCCAGCGTCCTGATTCCCAGCCTCATCGTGCTCGTTGTTGTGCTGGCGGTCCGAGCGATCACTCTGCCCGGAGCCGTCGCCGGCTTGAACTTCCTCTTCACCCCACAGTGGGGAGAGCTTCTGGACTACAGGGTCTGGCTGGAGGCCCTGACGCAGAATGCATGGGATACCGGTGCCGGTTGGGGACTTATTCTCACATACGCGGTCTACATGCGGAGGAATGAGGACACATCGCTCAACGCATTCACGCTCGGGTTCGGCAACAACTCGATGTCGTTGCTGGCCGGGATCATGGTCATCTGCACGGCCTTCGCGCTGGCCCCCGACGCGGCACAGCAGCTCAGAGGGGTCGGCAACGAGGGACTGACCTTCATCTGGCTACCGGAGCTCTTCAGCACGATGCCGGGCGGTCGCTTCTTCATGGCCATCTTCTTCCTGGCGCTGATCTTTGCCGCCTGGACGAGTCTGATCTCGATGATCGAGTTGGCCACACGAGTGCTGGTGGACGCGGGGGCGCCACGAGGTCGTGCCATCTGGTGGGTTGGCATAGTCGGCTTCCTCGCCGGTGTCCCGAGCGCGCTGTCCATGGGATTCTTCGCAAACCAGGACACCGTGTGGAGCATTGGCCTCATGCTTTCCGGATTTTTCTTCGCGTTCGCTGTCATGAAGTTCGGTGTGCGCCGCTTTCGCCAGGAGCTGATCAACCACCCCGGCTCGGATCTGAATGTCGGACGTTGGTGGGAGTGGGCGATCGTGCTGTGTTCGGTGGAGGCCGTCGTTCTCATGGCCTGGTGGTTTTTCCAAGCGTGGGGCGAAGGGTGGCGGTCGGCCTTCAACCCGTTCAGCGCGTTCAGTATTGGCACCGTGCTGCTGCAATGGGGACTGGTCCTGGTCGTCTTGTGGCTCATCAACCCTTGGTTGGCGAGGAGGACGGGCATGACGGAGGAAGCTGCCGAACTCGAGACCGGAGCGCTGGAAGGCGGGGCGGCCCGCTGATGGATCCGGTGGCTGATTGATGGAGCGAGAGCCGAGTACCGATCGCAAGTCTCCCTATGCGGTTTTGTTCGGGCCCGAGAGGCTGAGCGAGAGCCGCTTCGCGGCCATCCGCGACGAGGCTCTGGCCGCGGGGATCGCCACCGCGAGGCGCGATCGCTTCGCCAGCCTGGATCGAGCTCGCGAACTGCTCGCGGACCTGGTCCCGGATCTCGCCGAGCCGGCAACCCTCGATCGGTATTTCCTGATCCTGCACCATTGCTACTCCTTCTGGGAAGCGGGTTGTCACCACTACGCCTTCGAACGGTCAGCCGTGCATTCCGTCATCACCACCCCGCCGGATCTATCGGGTTGGTTGCCACGCTTCCCTCGTCGCTCCCTCTACCTAGAACTGCCGCAGAACCTGTTCTGGGCGGCGGTGGTGGAGGGCGAGCCACCGGAACCTGCCGAGGGCATGTTCGTCAGCCTGCGGGGCGAAACGGCAGAGGAGGCCGACATCCTGTTGGTGCTTGGGGTTCGCCCCGACAGGCCCGGCTTCAGTGTCGCCGAACTGACGACGAACCTGGCCACAGCGCGGGACATGAGTGAGCCCAACGCGTTTGCGTCGGACCTGCCCGGTGCCGATCTGGCCAGCCTGTATGCTCTGCAGCAGCCGGCGGAGGTCGTGTCGCTATTGCTGCGATTTCTCTGGTATGTCGACACTTACCCGGACTCGGTCCAGCAAGGAGCGGACGATTCATCGGCAGCCCAGATGGCGGCCGGGGAAGCGGCGGCTGCGACGATGGTCTACCATCGAGTTTGCTCTGTTGTTCGGAGTAGAGGATGATCGCGGGGGTCCGGGTCGCTCGCCTTTTCGGATTCGAGATCCGGCTCGATCTGTCTTGGTTCGTCGTCTTCCTGCTTGTTCTCTGGACCTTCGCGAAGGCCGTATTCCCAACGCGCGTCCCAGGTCAGAGCCCGGCCGTCTACGGCGCCATGGCTTTCGCGGGCTCGATCCTCTTCTTCGGGTCGGTGCTGTTGCACGAGTTGGCTCACTCGGCCGTAGCGCGGGCGCGCGGCATTCCGGTCGAGGGGATCACGCTCTTCATCTTCGGTGGCGTGGCCCGTATTCGATCCGACGTCGAGAATCCCAAGGACGAGTTCTTGATCACCGTGGTCGGCCCGTTGTCCAGCGCCGCGATCGGTATCGCCCTGCTGGGCTTCGCTCGGATCGGCGCCCGGTGGGGTTTGCCGGAGTCTGCGACCGGTGTCGCCGACTTCCTGGCATTGGCCAACTTCTGGCTTGCCGGCTTCAACCTGATACCCGGCTTCCCGCTTGACGGCGGAAGGTTGTTCCGCTCGCTGGTCTGGTACATCTCCAAGGATGTTCGCAAGGCGACCCGCTGGGCGTCGTATACGGGCCGCGGCTTCGGTCTCCTACTGATCGGCTACGGCATTCTCACGCTGTTCTGGGGTAGGCTGGTCCCGGGCATGTGGCTGATATTCATCGGTTGGTTTCTGGCACAGGCGGCGGAAGCGAGCTACCGGCAACTGATCCTGCGGCGCATTCTCGAGGCGGTGCAGGCCGGTGAGGCCATGACCCGAGCGCCGGAGACGGTGCGCCCGGAGTTGACGTTGCGCGACCTCGTGGATGAGTACTTCCTGCGGCGGCGTTACAACTCTTTTCCCGTCGAGGATGATCAGGGTAACGTCCTGGGCCTGATTACTCTGAGCCAGGTCAAGAAGATCGAGCGTGATCGCTGGCCCACGACGCGGGTTGGGGAAGTCATGATGCCGGTGTCCGAGGCGGTCACGGTGCGATCTCGGGATACGCTGGCGGACGTTCTCGCGAAGCTGGAGAGCGCCGGTGTCGGGCGAGCCTTAGTGGTCGATAACGGTCGCCTGGAGGGCGTCATCTCGAATGCGGATGTGGCGCAGTGGTTGGAACGGTATCAGCAACTGCACTGAGCATGAACGACTCGGTGGAGGGTGTACGCCTCCTTGTTCAAGGGGTCTTGGATGACCGCTGAGCGCGAGCGGTCTCGGAGGCTGGATGAGAGCGTTGCGAAACGCCAGCAGCGGGCCGAGCGGATTCTGAAGGCATTGAACGATGCCTATCCGGCAAAGATCGAGCTCGACTTCGGTAGTCCGCTCGAGCTGGCCGTGGCCACCATCCTTTCGGCCCAGTGCACCGACAGGCGCGTGAACGAGGTTACGCGTACCTTGTTCAATAAGTATAGGACGGCCGAGGACTACGCGAATGCCGATCCCGAGGTATTCCAGACGGAAATACGCTCGACCGGCTTCTTCCGGAACAAGACGCGGTCGATTCTGTCGTTTGCCCAGTCGCTGGTGGATAGACATGACGGAGTTGTGCCGGATAGTATGGAGGATCTGGTGCAACTGGCTGGGATCGGACGTAAGACGGCCAACGTGATTCTAGGCTCAGCTTTTGGCAAGAACGAGGGAATAGTCGTCGATACCCACGTGAAGCGTGTGTCGAACCGAGTCGGGCTGAGTGCCGAGACCGACCCGGAGAAGGTCGAGCTCGATCTCATGGGCCTGATCCCGACCGCCCAGTGGACGGACTTCGGGTTGCGAATGGTCCAGCACGGCCGCTACACGTGTACGGCTCGAAAACCCAAGTGTGAGGAGTGTCCTCTGCAGGCCCATTGTCCCAGCGCCCACACCTTTGAATAGCCTGCAGCGTTGCATTCTTCTCTCTGGTGATGGTGTGCGGCGGAACTGTGGAGCGGCATCCACAAGATTTGCAGACCGACGGAGTTGGATCTATGGAATTGAAGCGGGACGACGCGCTCGCAATCATGCACGAGTACACGCTAAACGAGAACCTGAGGCGTCACATGTACGCTGTCGAGGCCGCGATGCGTGCCTATGCAAGGCACTACGGCGAGGATGAAAACCTCTGGGGCATCACCGGCCTGCTGCACGATTTTGACTACGAGCGTTGGCCGAATGACGAGCGCAAAGCGGACGACGAGCACCCAACGACCGGGGTCAAGATCCTGCGCGAGAAGGGTTACCCGGAAGAGATGTTGCGCGCGATACTGGGACACGCCGAGCACACAGGCGCTCCGCGCGATAGTCTGATGGCCAAAGTCCTGTTCGCCGTCGATGAATTGACTGGGTTTCTGACGGCGTGCGCGCTCGTGCGGCCGACGGGCCTCAGTGATCTGAAGGTCAAGTCGGTCAGAAAGAAACTCAAGGATCCGAGCTTCGCGCGTGGGGTCAACCGTGAAGATGTCAACCGTGGGATCGAGGAGTTGGGTGTCGATTTTGCCGAGCACGTGCAGCTTGTCATCAACGCGATGCGTGAGATTCAGGACGACCTGGGTTTGGGTCCCGATGAAATCAGTCAACCGGACCGGTGAAGATGGTGTTCAAGACGATCATTGAGCCCTTCAGAATCAAATCGGTAGAGCCGATCCGTGTGACCACACGCGAGGAGCGTGAGACCAAGATCCGCGAAGCGTTCTACAACGTCTTTCTGTTGCATGCCGACGATGTTCTGATCGATCTGCTGACCGACAGCGGGACGGGAGCGATGAGCTCGAGTCAGTGGGCCTCGGTGATGCGTGGCGACGAGTCCTACGCTGGGAGTCCGTCGTACTACCGTTTTGAGGATTCTGTCAAGCGACTATTTCCCTTCTCGTACATCATCCCGACGCACCAGGGTCGGGCGGCAGAGCGTATCCTCTTTAGCGTCATGTGTCGTCCCGGTGACATCGTGCCCAACAACACCCACTTTGACACGACCCGGGCCAATATCGAATACCGCGGCGCCCGAGCCGTCGACCTTCCATGCCAGGAGTCACGCGATCTTTCGGCGCCGGCTCCGTTCAAAGGCAACATGGACGTGGAGGCACTCGACCGCCTGATCACGCGTGAGGGCCGCGAAAAGGTGCCGCTGGTGATGTTGACGGTTACGAACAATTCGGGCGGTGGTCAGCCCGTATCGATGGAGAATGTGCGCGCCGTGTCCAAAGTCTGCCGGCGACATGACATACCGCTCTACATCGACGCCTGCCGCTTCGCTGAGAACGCTTACTTCATCAAGCTGCGCGAGTCAGGGTATTCGGGTAAGCGAGTCGCAGACGTAGCGAGCGAGCTCATGTCGTACGCCGACGGTTGCACGATGTCGGCGAAGAAGGATGGGCTTGCCAACATCGGCGGCTTTCTGGCCACCAACGATGGGGAGCTTGCCCGGCAGGAAAAGGACCTGCTGATTCTCACCGAGGGGTACCCGACCTACGGGGGATTGGCGGGCCGCGATTTGGAGGCCATCGCCTCCGGACTCGAGGAAGTGGTCCACGAGGACTACTTACAATATCGAATCGCGTCCACAGAATACTTGGGCAAGCACATCTCCGAGGGAGGCGTGCCGATCGTACAGCCACCCGGTGGTCATGCCATCTATGTCGACGCGAGAGCTTTCCTCCCGCATCTCGAGCCACTTCAGTATCCGGGTGTGGCATTGGCCGTTGAGTTCTATGTTGAGGGCGGGATCCGGGGGGTCGAGATCGGCAGCGTCATGTTTGGGTCCGTGGACCCGGAGAGCGGCGAAGAGACAGCCGCACAGCACGAACTGCTGCGACTGGCCATCCCGCGGCGTGTCTACACGCAAAGCCATGTCGACTACGTCGTGGAAGCGATCATCGCAGTTTGGAATCGTCGAGAGGAGATCCCGGGCTACCGCATAAGCTATCAAGCCCCGTTTCTTCGACACTTCACGGCGCGGTTCGAGCCGTTGAAGCTATGAGTTGAAGTCGTGAATAGTAGCGAGCCTGATGTGTATACTTGTCTTGATGATCTGAAGTGACGGAACATTGGCACTGGCACGCAGCCGGAGCAGGGGGTGGTCTGTGAACCTTTCCGCAACGGTCACGATGGTCCTGATTTGTGGTTTCGTATGGGGTGGCTTTCTTCTGTTGCTGGGTCGCGCCGTCCGGAGTGAGAGGGAAAAGGCGGAGAGGCGCCGAGCTTGAGCCGACTAACCATCGGATTTTTGCAGGTGGCATGCTTGACGCCGAGTTGCTTTGTCGTTGCGTTCGGCAGCATAAGCGCTTGGTGGGCATGCGAGTCAGCCGCGCGTGGCAGAACTCGTGGTTTTCGTAGCACGGGAATCGCTTCGGGCGTCAATTAGGTCAAACTGGTCATACTAAAGGGGAGGCACAATCATGGTCGATCCTATCATTCCTCGCGAGTTCCGCGGAATACCGCGACGCTCGCTGACGCGGTCGCTGGCTATGCTCCCGCTCGCCGTGGTCCTGCTGATCGCGTTCACGTTCCCATTCTCGTGTACCACGGTAGCGGACTACGAGGTAGCGGTGCTCAAGAATCCGATCACCGGAAACGTGGCCGATGATTCCTATGGCCAGGGTCTCTATTTTTCTGCTCCGGCGCTTTTCTGGAAGCAGTACTCGCTGTACGAGACGCGGGAGATCCAGTGGCCTCAGGGCGCGCAGAGCGAGGTGGCTTCGGCGCTGACGTCCGATCAACTGACGATCACGGTGGATGCCTCCTATCGCTACCGCGTCGTACCAGAGAAGGTCGTGGACCTGTTCTTGGTCGTCGGCGACATGCGGGCGGTCAACCAGTACGTCTACACGACGTATCGTACCGCGTTGCGTGACGCGATTGCCGAACTAACCGGGACCGCGATCCTTTCCACAGAACGTCTGCAGATAGCGGCCCGTGTCGAAGAGCTCATGGACGCGGAGCTGGGACCGAAGGGGATCAAGATCGTCCGGTTCTTCGTACGCGAGATCCAGCCGCCTCCGGCGGTCCGCGAAGCCATCGAGCTGAAACTGCAGCGCGAACAGGAAGTTCAAGCGCAGCGATACCAGACGGATATCGTGACCGAGCAGGCAGAGCAGAAGCGCCAGGAGGCCTTGGGTATCCGGGATGCGCAGAACATCATCGGCGAGAGCCTGACGCCGGCGTATCTGTCCTACTACTACATGCAGACGTTGCAGCAGGTGGGGCAGAAGGAAGGGAATGTGATCATCGCTCCTACCGAGGGCGGCAACCTCCTGTTCAACGTACCGACTAGCATTCGCGGGCGTTCTCAATAGACGTCTTGCGTTCGGGCGCCCTGTGCGAGATGATTGTATAGGGCGCCTGAACGTTTGCAGGAGGCGTAGAATGAGCGCGCGGTTCAGTTTGTCGGTGTCGCCGGCCGCCGCGGTCTTCTGTTCGATCCTTGCTTGCAGTGGCAACCCGCAGCCAGTCTTCGATACCCCGCCCACCCTTGCCAATCGGGACGAGATCACGGCAGCCATGGCGGCGATCGGCGCGGGCCTCGAGGCTCGTGTGGTGCTGCAGCTACGCGTCAACGATCGCGGGTACGTGGAGGACGTACGAGTTGCGCGTAGCTCGGGCAACGACGAGTTGGATGACGCAGCGACCTGGATAGGCGAGCAGATGCGGTTCCTACCGGCCAAGCATGAAGGACGGGCGATCGCCGCGCTCGTGGAGGTTCCAATCACCTTCGACGTCGTCAAACAGGTGGTCCGGGCGCCGCGACTCAGGAACGCTCGGTACGTCGAGGCGATCATCGCCCGCGACTACCCTGATGTGAGGGGCACGGCGCGCTTCCGGCTTCAGATTGGGACCGAGGGCTGGGTGGGCAAGGTTGAGGACCGGTTCCCGAGCGATGATGAGGTGCTATCGTTGGCGCGCGAGTTGCTCGAGGATCACATCAAGTTCTGGCCTGCGTACAGGGAGGGCCGCCAGGTCATCGGCTGGGTCAACCTGACGATCGAGTTCGCCGGCGAGCTATCGCGGGTCTTTGTGGAGAATAGCGAGACCTAGACCGGATACCGATTCGGTCACAGGCTGTCAGGCCTGGTGCCTGACGTGTTTCGGTCGCCCCCGGATCGGGTCGGTCGGGTGGGGGCAGCAGAGGTCGCGCGTTCAGGAGGCCGGGCGGAGCGGCCGAACTGTGGCCACGTAGCCCGCCAGGAATTCGATGGTGCGCTGCTCCGCCCAGTAGAGCGGACGCCACGGGACTGTGCCAGCCACGAAGCCAGCGTGCCCGCCTTTCTCCGTGAACGAAGCGTGAAGCCATTCCGATTCGGCAACCGCGCCCTCTGGCAGCGAGGACGCCGGGATGAACGGGTCATCCTTGGCGTTGATCAACAGCGTGGGACGCCGGATCCGTCCTAGGGACGACTTCGAGCTCGAGCGCGACCAATACTCTTCGGCATCCCGAAAACCGTGTAGCGGGGCCGTGACGGCATCGTCGTACTGCCGCCAGTTGCGGGCCTTTCGAATCGCCTTCGTATCGAGGAGATGGGGGTACTCTTGCGCCTTCTGGCGCGCCTTGGGCTTGAGCGTGCGAAGGAACAGTCGTGTGTAGATCCGACCGCTCCCGCGCGACATCTCGTGAGCTGCCGCGGCGAGGTTGAATGGTGCCGATATGGCGACGGCAGCCCGGACCTCGTCTGGGGCCTGCTCTCCCGCTTCGCCCAGCCACTTCAACAATACGTTGCCGCCCAGCGAGACCCCGACGGGCAGGATGGGCGCGCCCGGGTCTCGCTTCACGAGCTCGGCGACGACCCAGTCCAGCTCGGCCGAGTCTCCCGAGTGATACAGCCTCGCGGTCCGGTTGGGCGTTCCGCTACAGCCTCTGAAGTTCAAAGCGACTCCCCGCCACCCGCGTTCAGCCGCTAGGGCCATGAGGCCGAGAATGTACTTTCGCCGCGAGGATCCCTCGAGCCCGTGGATCGCGAGAACCTGTGGAGACGCGACCGGCCCATCCATGAAGTCGATATCGACGAAGTCGCCGTCCGGCGTCGCCCAGCGCGCGCGAGTCGTGGGCAGCTCGATCCGGCGCCGCAGCAATCGGCTCCAGACAGTCTGCAGGTGGCGACTCCGGGCCCACCAGGCGGGCCGGAAGGGGGCGATGGCACCGTTTGGATTCGGCGATCTATGGCCTGCAGGGCCCGGTTTCTTCCTCTCCATCGGTCTCCAGGTTCTTCGACGGTTAGCCTGCGACGATTCGGACAGGTCGGGTTTCGACTACTGACCGCAGGGGCGGTGTCGATCCGGAGTCGCGAGCGCGATATATTGATCGGACGAGCAGGAGACTCGATCAGCCGCGCGGTTCACGTCCGCCGCTTCGGGCGCCGGATTATGTCGAACCTCGCGGTCAATATTGCCAAGGATACAAAGGGCGCGCCAGATTGGCGGACTCTAGTTAGCCGGCGAGGCCGGGCGAGTTCAAGACGGCGGCGTGTGACCAGGTGCTGGATGGTAGCAAACAAAATGAACACGAAAATGGAAGACGCGGATTACGTTTCTCCACCCGAGCCGATACTCAAGGCGATCGAAGTTGGCGTCGACCCGGATCAGGCGGTGGCGCTTAAATCCTTTGCCTGCGAGATGCTCGGACGTGCGCCAGCCGACTTCTTCGTCGGACGGAGTGACGAACACGTTGCCAGAATCGTCAAGGACCTGTTCGATTTGCTCGAGGCTACCGGCCCGGACGGGATTTCCGTTCGCGTACGGCAGCGGTCGGAACTCGGGCCCATCGGTGGCGTCGAACTGATTATTGGCGACCGCCCCTTTATCGTCGATACGGTACGTCAGTACTTGATTAGCAAGGGGTTCGAGATTCGCTATCAGCTGCATCCTGTCGTGGTAGTCGACTGGGACGGGCGTAGGCGGATTACCCGAACTCGCAGCTGGCGCGCCGCCGGGAAGCGGACCTCGGCGATGTATACCGAGTTCGAGGGCCCTCTCGATGAGACGATCGCCAAGACCCTGGAAGACGATATCCGGGTTTGCGTGGAGGATCTGCGGCTCGCCACTGATGACTTCCCGGCGATGCTTGCCAAGACCGATGAAATCGCCGCGATCCTCCGCGCCGACGCGCGTGGAAATCCCGATCGTGCCACGGAGATCAACGAGGTTATCGCATTTCTCAAATGGATGAGGGACGGGGGTTTTGTCTTCCTCGGTTACCGCGAGTACGACCTGAACGATGGTCCGGATGGCCGCCGCTACGCCGCTGTCAAGCGTGGTTCGGGTTTGGGTATCCTGCGGCGTGAGGAGATGTCAGCCGCGTGGGAGCCGATCCCCATCGATGAGCTTCCCGTGGACATCCGAGGTCGGGCACTGCACGGCGAGGTTCTGCTCGTGTCGAAGGCGAACTCGGAGTCGCGCGTTCACCGGCGAGCGCGGATGGACTATATCGGGATCAAGAAGCTGGACGGAGCCGGGCAGGTCATCGGTGAGCGGCGCTTTTTGGGTCTCTTCACATGGCAGGCTTACGCCGAGAACGCGGTCAATATTCCGATCTTACGCCAGAAACTGCGACAGATACTCGAGGGGGCCAATGTCCCCGAGGGTTCGCACGACTACAAGACGATCTTCGCGCTCTTCAACGACATGCCTCTGGAGGAGCTCTTCCTTGTCGGCAGCGACGGGCTTCGCAAGGAGATCCTCGCCGTAATGGGTGCTGAAGATGCGGGCGACGTGCGCCTGGTCGTTACGCCCGATTCGGTGGCGCGCGGCGTCAACGTCATGGTGATACTGCCGAAGCGCAATTACACCGACGAGATTCGAGAGCGCCTGCGTAGGGAGATAGCGGATGCGTTCGGCGGTAGCGTACTCAGCGACCACCTTTCGATTGGCGCCGGCGATACGGCTCGTTTGCACTTCTACATCTCGGCCAGTCCGGAGCGTGTCGAGCATGTCGATACCGATGTCCTGAAGCAGAGCGTCGCCTCGATCGTACGGACCTGGAAACAACGTCTCGGCGATGCGCTTCGCGAGCGTCACGACGCCGCGACGGTGCGACGGCTGGCGAGCGCATATTTCGACTCGTTTTCCGCCGCTTATGTGGCGACGGTGGATGTGGAGACGGCGGTTGAGGACATCGAGCGCATGGAGGCTCTGCGTAAGAGCGGGACTATGCAGGTAGCGCTCGAGGATAACGCTGACGGCGAGATCTTTGCCAGCGATCTTCGACTCTTCGTTAAGCGCGGCGAGATGATACTGGCGGACGTGATGCCGGTTTTGGAGAACCTCGGTCTTCGAGTCATCGAGGCGGATGCTATGGATGTCGGCGAGGCAACGATCCATAGGTTCGTCGTTCAGGGTCCCGATTTTGACCGTCTCGAGCGCGATGAGGTCGGGCCGCGTCTCGCAGCGTGTTTGTGCGCCATTGGGCTCGGTGAGGCCGACAATGACCGCTACAACCAGCTGGTCATCACCGCGGGGCTGTCGTGGCACGAGGTGGCGGTTCTGCGCGCCTACTCCGCCTATGCTTTTCAGATCGGAGCTGTGACGAGCCGACGGGCCGCTCCGGATGCCCTCACCAACCACCCCGCGGTCGCCCGGATTCTCGTTGATAGTTTCGCCGTCAAGTTCGATCCTGACATCGGAACGCCACGAGAAGAAGCGATGAGCGCGGCGGATGTTCGATTCAAGGACTCGTTGCAGAACGTCGAGAGCATCGGCGATGACCTCACATTGCGACGCCTGTACAACCTGATCGAAGCGACCGTTCGCACGAGCTACTTCGCCAATCTCAAGCGTAGCTTGCCGCGCCTGACCCTCAAGTTCGACTGTGCTCTCGTCCAGCAAATGCCGCAGCCGCGACCGGCGCGAGAGATGTTCGTGCATGGGCCGCAGATTGCGGGGCTGCACCTTCGTTTTGGGCCGGTCGCCCGTGGTGGCTTGCGGTGGAGCGAGCGTCCGGACGACTTCCGCACCGAGGTGCTGGGACTGGTGCGAACACAGCAGGTCAAGAACACCGTCATCGTGCCGAG
>JASFMO010000027.1:0-16694 GCA_050117535.1 Gemmatimonadales bacterium
CATGGCCTGGCGTTTCAGCGCTTCTATATAGCGCTTGATGGGGTCGTCCTTGGCCTTGAACTCCTTGACTTCTTCCTTGGTCCGATAATGACCGTAGTTCGGGTCGGACATCGAGTGACCGACGAAGCGGTAGGTTTTGGCCTCGATCAGGCTGGGTAGCTTGTGTTCCCGTGCGCGTTCGATCGCCGCCACCACCGTGCGACGGACTTCGATGACATCCATTCCATCGATAGTCCAACCCTGCATGCCGGAGTAAGCACAGGCCCGGTCGGCCAAGTTCTCGATCGCCGCCGCTCGGTGGACTGCCGTTCCCATGCCGTATTCGTTGTTCTCGATGACGAAGACTACCGGCAACTGAAACAGCGCCGCCATGTTGAGAGACTCGTTGAAGGCGCCGATGTTCGCGACGGAATCGCCGAGGAAGCACACACAGACGGCATCGCTGTCTCGGTAGCGGATCGCGTACCCGACGCCGACGGCCAACGGTAGATGGCCGCCAACGATGGCGTGACCGCCGAGGAAGTTCAGCGACGCATCGAACAAATGCATCGAGCCGCCCTTTCCCTTGGAGCAGCCGGTCGACCGGCCGAATAGCTCGGCCATGATCGATCGCGGGTCGAGCCCGCGAACCAGGGCGTGAACGTGTTCGCGGTAGGCCGTGATCACATAGTCGTCCTCGCGCAGCGGCGTGATGGCGCCGACCGCGACGGCTTCTTGGCCAATGTAGAGATGACAGAAACCACCGATCTCGCCGAGTTGGTACATCTCGGCTGTCTTCTCCTCGTATCTCCGGCCGAGGATCATCGCACGGAGCATCTCGAGAAGGGCCTCCCTCTCGAGGCCTAGCGACTCCTGCGCTTCCGTAATTCTTGTCGTCACCAGCCTACGTGCCTCCGTTCTGTATTCAGCAATCCACGGGTGCGAGCCCGCTTGGTTCACTGCTGTCTGTCATGTACGCTGAAACCAGTCCTGGCTGCGACTACCCTTGCATCCGCTGGACAATCCCCGTTCGCGGTCCATCGCCGTGGGCGCCGCCGATGATCGAATCCACCTGCTCGCGAGCGTGATAGGAGCTACGGACGAGTGGGCCTGCTTCCACGTGCCGGAAGCCGATTTCCTCTTCGCCGATTCGCTTCAACTCGGCGAACTCCTCCGGCGTGTAGTAGCGATCGATAGGCAGATGTCGGGGCGAGGGCCGCAGGTACTGGCCGAGCGTCAGTATCTCAATGCCGACCGATGCCAGGTCCTGCATCGCCTTGATCAACTCGTCCCGCGTCTCTCCCATTCCGCAGATGATGCCCGATTTCGTCAAGCCGCTGGGCTCGATGTCTTTGGCGTGCGCCAGCACGCGCAGCGCCCGCGCGTAGCGGCCGCCGGGCCGGATAAATCGGTAGAGGCGTTCAACCGTCTCCAGGTTATGGCTGAAGATCTCGGGGCGTGCCTGAACCACGACGGCCACCGCACCTAGATCACCCTTGAAGTCGGGAGTCAAGACTTCCACCGAGCAGTCGGGCAGCCGCTCGCGGATCTGTCGAATCGTCTCCGCGAATACGGATGCGCCCCCATCGGCCAAATCGTCGCGGTTGACGGATGTGATGACAGCGTGTTTGAGCGACATCGCCTTCACGGCTTGGGCGACGCGCAGCGGTTCCTCTTCGTCCAAACCGGCGGGCATCCCGGTGGTCACGGCACAGTACGAGCAGGATCGCGTGCAAATGTCCCCGAGTATCATGAAGGTCGCCGTTCCGTGGCCCCAGCACTCACCCATGTTGGGGCAGTGCGCCTCCTCGCACACCGTGTGCAAGGTCTTCGCCCTCATCAGGCGTTTGAGGTTCACGTACTCGCCCATGCCTGGAGCTCGCGCCTTCAACCATCTCGGCTTCCGGCCGTCCGGACCGGCGTTCTCCGGTGTGCGTTCCTCGAACAGCGGCTGTATCTCATCCCGCTGCCGCCGTAAAGCGGCATACTCCAGAGGCAGTTCCCCAGGTTGAATGACCTTCAGATCACGCATATAGGCACTCTTGTCAGTCTCAATGCTGTCCCCGGCGTAAACGGTCTGTTGGCTGTGTACCGTCGGATGCGTCGGGAACCCACAAAACTAATACCCTGGCTGCCTGTATCCAACAGAGCGCCAGCCCTTGCGTTCTACGTATTCTGCCCTACATGTAGAGGGGCCTAGTTGTGCGAACTCCTGAAAAGCAGTGGTTTGGAGGCTCATGATGTCTGCCACAGTTGGCCAGCCGGCACCTGCGTTCGAGCTCGCCGCGTCCTCGGGAGATACGGTCTCGCTGGCGGAATACACCGGTAAAGGTCCGACGGTCCTTCTGTTCGTCCCGCTGGCGTTCACGCCGGTATGCACGAATGAGCTCAGGATCATACGCGACGATTTCGAGACATATCAGAAGCTGAGCGCCCGGGTATTGGCTGTGAGCGTGGATAGCCAATTCACACTCAAGGTCTGGGCGGATCAGTTGAAGTTGCCGTTCCCTCTACTCAGCGACTTCAACAAGGAGACCGCGCGAGCCTACGGCGCTCTCTACGAGGATTTGATGGGCCTGAAGGGCGTAGCCAAGCGGGCCGCCTTCGTGATCGACTCGGAGGGCATCATCCGCTATCGGTGGGTATCCGATGACGCGGACGCGCTGCCGAAATTCGACGAGATCAAGGGTGTCTTGGGAGAGACACGCTCTACTTGAGGACCTCGTAGACCGAATCCACCCGGGCGCGCAGATCGGTCAGAGCCGAGACGGCGTCGTCGGGCACATAGTCGATGCGCAGGTCGACAATTCGATCGCGCGTGGCGAATTGTGCTCCGGGTCCGACGACGAGAAGTGCCGCCGAACGTTCGCCGTCCCTCTCGCCGCCAGCGTCTCGCCCCGCCACCAGCGCAACGAGCAGACGATCGGCGAGGCGTCCCTCGGCGCCGGAGAAGGCCTCGGCCATCGCCGGGACGACCGCCTCGCCCTCCAGTTGGTGTCCGGCCGCCACGAAGTACTCTCCCGTCTGGTGGTTGACCTGCTTCGTCAGCTGCTCGCCGCTGAAGGCGGCGGCTCCGGCGGGCGATAGCGCCAGGACTTGCCGGCGCTCGCGATCCGGGTCGGCAGCCAGGCCGACGGCGATCGCTCGGTCGGGAGCCAGGCCGTCTCGAAGAGCCGTGAGAACGGTCTCGTTCAGCTGTAGATAGGGACCACCCAAGACCACCACGCCTCCTACTTCCGCGGCGAGGAATTCGAGGTTGATTCCGATCAGCGGGGCGTGGCTCGCGGCGGCGACACCATATTCGCCTGTGAGCGGGTCGCGAGCCAGGATGGCGTAGGATGACGGCGGATCGGATCGCGCAAACGAGTCGTTGTGCTGGTGATCAGGGGCCGGAAGAAGACGGGGCAGCGTTACGGCGAACAACAGCAAGGCCATTCGTGGTTCCACGTCGCGGCTCCTTTCGGCTTTGATGCGGCGACGAATCGTGCAGCTAACTGTTGCGCGAACTTAGGCTTGCAGCGAACGAGTCGTCAAATGCGTGAGAGGGTTGCGCTCGAAAAAAGGCGTTCCTACCTTCGGGAGCGAGTTTCCCGGGCGCGGAGGCGCGAGCCACTGCGCGCGGGCTTTCGCAGAGAGGAGGCATCGAGTAGCGTGACGTACATCATCACTCAACCCTGTATCGATGTAAAAGACGCCGCCTGCGTGGATGTGTGCCCCGTCGACTGCATCTATGAGGGCCCGGATCAGTATTACATTCATCCCGAGGAGTGCATCGACTGCGGCGCCTGCGTGCCGGAATGTCCGGTGGATGCGATCTTCCCGGACGATGAGGTGCCGGATGAGTGGCTGTCCTTCATAGCCAAGAACTACGAGCACTTCGGTGTCGAGCCGCCGGGCTGAGCGGGTATGAGCTTACGTAGGATGACCCAGCGCGCCCGGTCTTGGCCGGGCGCTCGGTTTTTTGGCACGGGCCGTCGCAGGCGTGAGGCCGGGTCTGTACTTTGAGGTTCGGCGAAAGGGCAACTAGAGAGGGGCGATTGAGCGATCAGGTTACGGAGCGAGCCAAGGCCGTGGCGACGCTCAGGAAGCGGGCCGAGGCGGCGAGCGCCGAACGGGGCCGTCAAGATGAGGCCGTCGATCTCTGGCGTCGCTATCTCGACGTCGTCGACGGGACTGGAATGGGTGAAGCGTTGCTAGAGTTGGGCCGAGCGTTGGTGAAAGCCCGACGCGAGGGCGAGGCGGTGGATGTACTTCGGCGCTGCACGGAGGCATTACCGGAGTCCTTCGAGGCGCACGCTCTGCTGGGAGAGATTTTGAAGCAGACTGGCCGGCTTGACGCGGCGGTGGAAGCTCTAGAGCGCGCGGCGGAGTTGAACCCCGACGACGTACAAGCGTTGGTGTCACTGGTGGTCTGCCTCGAAGCGCTGGGCCGAAGATCGGACGCGGAAGCGGCGCTCGCCGCTTTGCGCCAGAGGGGCGCCGGCAATCCGGCAGTCGCAGCCTTGATGCAGGAGCTGTTGCAGAGACGGGGGTAGCCACGCTAGCGATGGCTGAAGCGTGAACGGCTCACTCAGGTGCCGGATGTTCGAGGAACTGACTGTCAGCCAGGCGCGCGAGATCCAGCTTCAGCTGCGAGACCGAATCCAATTCGAAACACCGCCGGAATTCGAACCGCGGCTGGTAGCGGGTGCCGATGTCGCCTTCGACAGGGCGCGCAAGATGGCCTTTGCTGCGGTTGTCGTCATCGACTTGGAGTCGCTGGCGACCGTACAGGTCGCCACAGCTGCCACTCCAGTAGCCTTTCCGTACGTTCCCGGTTACCTGAGCTTCCGCGAGCTGCCCGCTCTGGCCGCGGCATGGGACAAGCTCGTGGAGCAGCCGGACGTTGCGATCCTCGACGCGCATGGCTACGCCCACCCGCGGCGGATGGGCTTGGCGTGTCACGCGGGAATCGTGTTCGACCTACCTGCGGTCGGCTGCGCGAAGTCGGTTCTCGTCGGCGCGGTGGGACGGCTCGCGCCGGAGAGAGGTGCCCGGTCTCCTCTGCTCGACCCGAGTACGGGAGAGGAGCTGGGTTGTGCCCTGCGCACCCGTAGCGGCGTTCGTCCGGTCTACGTCTCCGTCGGTCACCGCGTCGACCTCGGCACGGCGGCAGATCTCATCTTGCGCCTGACGCCCAATGGCCGCTACCGGTGTCCCGAAACCACGCGTCGAGCCGACCGTACGGCCGCGGAGCTCAAGCGGGCTCGTTGATCGCACTAGAGTTCCTCCCCTAGAGACGCAGACCGGGTTCGGCTATAGGGACCGTGTCGAATTGATACGTCGGGCGGGTCGATCGCACACGCCGAAGCGCCCTTCCCGCTGAGGTTCTGTCGCGGAAAATCCTTTTAGAATTTGGGTTTTCTGTTCCTGTCCCACGGGCACGTTCCCTGCCTCTAATTGTGATGGGCGTGTATGCCCTGTGCGTGTTCGAGCGTGTGATCCGACAACTGTGAGCGTCGTATATGATCAAGCCTACTGATGTGACGGGATTGGGTCCGGCGGGTATCATCGCGTTCGAGCGCAGGGTCGTGCTTCCCGATCCAACCGTGAGAGCCTATATCTGGAGCAGGGAGCGCGCCGATCACAGCGTCTTGCCGCGAAGCGAACGGCGAAAAGGGGCCCGTTGGGGCGCGCTGATGATCGCATCGAAGGGATCGCTTCCTGAGGCCGACCGCTCGCGGCTGGCGGACGGGGACTGACCTACCGCTGGCAGCAGGCATCGCAACGCGTTCACCGATCCGGCAACCTCCATCCATCCACCTGCCCCGACTGGCGTGAGGCCTTTGGCCCCTTCCGAGGCCGCGTGAGTCGGTTTGATCATCGATAATTTGTGCTGACCGGTTTGGCTGATACCCCCTGCCTGGTTGGTTTGGGTGAACGCGTCCCCGGCCTGGAGGCCGCAATTTGACTGGCGGCAAGCCGTAGCGTTCGCTAGCGGGCGCTTGACGGCGGGACCCGCTCTCAATAGCGTGGCGTATCTTTTTGCCAAGTTCACCTGCAAGTCGGAGGCGGAGGAGAGATGGAGGCGCGAGTCCGCGAAGGTTGGGGTACGAAGCTCGGCTTCATCCTGGCTGCCGTCGGGTCGGCTGTCGGCTTGGGGAACATGTGGCGATTCCCGTACGCCACGGCCGAGAATGGCGGCGCAGCGTTCGTCATCCTGTACATCGGCATGGTGTTCTTGGTGGGCGTACCGGTGATGCTCGCCGAGTTCGCTGTGGGTCGGCGTTCTCGACTGAGCCCGATTGGCGCACTGCGCCAGGTGGGTGGCTCCGGTTGGGTGCCGCTGGGATACATGTATGTGCTCACCGGCTGTCTGATTTTGGCCTATTACTCCGTCATCGCGGGCTGGACGTTGCGTTACACGTTGGAGGCCCTGATTAGCGGTTTTGCGGCGGAGCCGTCCGAGTATTTCACGCATTCGAGCGTCGGCATCGGAGCTGTACTCTACCACGTGGTCTTCATGGCGGTCACCATCTCGATTGTCATCGGTGGCGTCAAACGCGGGATAGAACGGGCATCGCTGGTCCTCATGCCCGTGCTTTTCTTGTTGATCATTGGGCTGGCGATATGGGCGGCTTTTCAAAGTGGGGCGGGGGCTGGTTACAGCTTCTACCTGCGTCCCGACCCCGGTAAGCTGTTGTCGTCCGAGACGCTGGCCGGAGCCGCCGGGCAGGCGTTTTTCAGTCTGAGCCTGGGAATGGGCGCGATGCTCACCTATGCCAGCTACCTGGGTAAGGACGAGAACCTGCCAGGATCGGCCGCCACGATATCGCTTTCCGATTTTGGCGTGGCCTTCTTCGCGGGGCTCGTGGTGTTCCCGGTAATCTTCGCTTTCAGTCTCCAGGGTGAGATCGGCGAGAGTACGCTGGGGACCCTGTTCATCAGTCTACCCACAGCCTTCCTGAAGATGGGCGCCGCCGGCCAGTTGGTTGGCTTGGTGTTCTTCGTGGCGCTGCTGGTCGGAGCCCTGACATCAGCGATTTCGCTGCTCGAGGTGGTGACCTCGAGTCTGATTGACAACTGGCGACTCGATCGTACTCGCGCCGCGCTGGGCGCGGGTCTGGTGATCATGGTCGTCGGCATTCCATCAGCGTACAACCAGGACATTCTCGGTTTGTTCGACAAGATCGCGGGTGAGTTCCTGCTGGTGGTCGGAGCCTTCTTCTTGGCGCTGCTGGTTGCGTGGCGCGTCCCCAATATCATTGAGGAGGCCAAAGTCGGTTTTGGCAGACCGGGATTGCTCAAGGGCTGGTTGTATTTGATGCGGTTCGTTGTGCCGATTGTTCTCGCCATCGTGATCTACCAGGTCGGCAAGCAGGCGGTCGAGATGGTCGTGGGCTTGATCTAGTCAGCGACACCGCCACCGCGTCCGGCGTTGGCTCGAAACTGTGATTGGAGAGTTGTTGTGGCTCTGTTAAGCAATGCGGAGATTGAAGGACAGTTGGTCGATCTACACGGGTGGGCACGGGAGGGTGATGCGATCGTCAAACGCTATGCGCTGGCCAGCTTCCCCGAGGCGATCGAGTTCGTGCGCAGGGTGGCGGATCGCGCCGAGGCCGCCAATCACCATCCGGACATCGCGGTCTACTACAAAGAGGTGGTCTTGACGCTGTCCACGCACAGCGAAGGTGGGATTACGCAGAAAGACCTCGATGCGGCAAGGTCGTTCGACGCCGCGCTGTAACGGTATCGGTTTGGCCATCAAGTTCCACTATCACAAAGCCCCAAAGGATGTGCCGCGCCTCGGCATACGTCGCGGCGATGCGCTTTGTCACGTTTACAGTGATGAATCATTGGAGGAGCTCGTAGCGTGGGGCCGGGCCCGAGGCTGGCATCGCGCTTTCCTCGACCTTCGCAATGACCTGCCCCACTTCGACGCGTTTCGCAACCGACTCGCGTTCTGCGGGGCGGGAGTTTCCAGGGTCGAGTTCGTTCAGGACGTGAGGAGATGGAGGGCCCGCCGACGAACCGCCGAAAGTCGGATCGAGTTGAGACGCGAAACTCGAGGCGTGCGGTAGTCGTCGCCACCTTTTGTCAAGTGACCAGAGATCCGGAGGTTTCTCTATGTGCATGAAGAGGTCTGTCCTCACCTTGGCGGCGGCGATCTTAGCGCTGGCACAACCGCTATCGGCTCAGACCTTGCCGACAAGCGATTCCGTGCTCGAGCGAATGTGGCAGCTCGGGATGGAGGAGTCCCAAACCTACCGACTCGCCCAGGTTCTGCTCGACTCGTTGGGGCCGCGGCTGACGGGTACACCGGCGCAAAAGGCTGCCCAGGACTGGCTGGTCGCGACTTACGGCGACTGGGACATCGACGCGCGCAACGAGCAATACGGCACTTGGCTGGGCTGGGAGCGCGGCATCACTCACATCGATCTGGTCGCTCCGCGGGTGCGTACTCTGGAGGGAACTTTGCTGGCGTGGAGCGCCGGCTCGGGCGGAAAAGTGCGGGGCGGGACCGTCGTGCTGCCCGATGTGGCCGATTCTGCGCAGTTCAATAACTGGCTCTCGCAGGTCGAGGACAAGTTCGTGCTGCTGTCGGTTCACGAACCGACCTGCAGGCCGGACGGGGATTGGGCGGAGAATGCGGTTCCGGCATCATTCGAGGCGATGCAGACCGCGCGTGACGCGGCGCGCGAAGCTTGGGAGGGTCGGCTCGAGAGGACCGGCGTCGAAGAGGACGATCTCCCGCACGTGCTGGAGGAGGCGGGGGCCGCCGGCGTGATCTTTGGGACCGCCCCCCTCGGATGGGGGGTGATGCGCGTTTTCGCGTCGTATACCGAGAAGGCTCCAGCGCTGCAGTTGAGCTGCGAGGATTACGGGTTGCTCTACCGGCTCACCGAGCACGGGCAGGGGGCGGTGCTCGAGGTGGAGGCCGAGGCCGAGTTCCTCGGTGAAGTTCCGCTCTTCAATACCATCGCGGAGATTCGCGGTTCGGAGAAGCCGAATGAATACATCGTTCTTTCGGCCCACTTCGACTCGTGGGACGGAGCCGCGGGCGCCACGGACAACGGGACCGGAACGCTCACGATCCTCGAGGCGATGCGGATTCTCAAGGCGGCCTACCCGAACCCGAAGCGGACGATCATCGCCGGGCACTGGAACAGCGAGGAACAGGGCCTGAACGGCGCGCGCGCGTTCGTAGCCGACCATCCGGAGGTCGTGGAGGGTCTGCAGGCTCTGTACAATCAGGACAACGGTACCGGGCGAGTCACGCGCATCTCGATGCAGGGACTGACCCAAGCGGGCGAGTACTTCGCTCGTTGGCTCTCGCAACTGCCGCAGGAGATCAGCCAGCACATCGACCTCATGATGCCCGGCGTGCCCGGAGGCAGCGGTTCGGACTATGCGGCGTTTGTATGCGCGGGCGCCCCGTCATTCTTCCCTCTTGCCCATCGGTGGAGTTACTTCCCCTATACGTGGCACACCAACCGTGACACGTTCGACAAGATCGTCTTCGATGATTTGAAGAACAACGCAACGCTGTTCGCGATGCTGTCGTATCTGGCCTCGGAGGAAGAGGAGTTGATGCCGCGGGACCAACGTGTGTTGCCGGTCAGCCAGCCCACGGGTGAGCAGATGACCTGGCCGCAGTGCCGGGACGGCCGGAGAAGCTGGGAGGAGTATCGGAACAGGAACAGGTAGACGACGAGCCTGCGGTTTCCGAGTGTCGGCGTGATCTAAACGCTTGCGGGGGGGCCATACGGCCCCCCCGCGTTCTATGTAATCCCGGAGGTCTCCCACCTCTCGGTCAGTACCTCGCCAAGTCGGCGATCGCTGTCTCGATATCCTCTATCTGCGGGAGAATCGCGTCCTCCAAGTCTGGGGCGTAGCCCACAAACGAGTCGAGGGCCGCGACGCGGCGAACGGGCCCATCGAGCCACTCGAACAACTCGTCGGCAACCCGCGCGGCGATCTCGGCGCCGTAGCCCCACGAGAGAGGATCCTCGTAGACGACCATCACCTTGTTGGTCTTCTTCACCGATTCGGCGATGATGTCCATATCGAACGGACTGAGGGAACGGAGGTCGATCACCTCGGTTTGGATGCCCGAGCTCTCGGCGACCGCCTTCGCCGCCCGCAGCGATCGCTCCACCGTGGCCCCGTAGGTGACGATCGTCACATCGGTGCCCTCGCGGGCGCGCTTTCCTCTGCCGAGAGGGATCATGTAGTCCGCTCCGGGATACCGACCCTTGTTGTAGGTCTGTCGGTAGAGGTGCTTGTGCTCGAGGAAGAGAACCGGGTCTTGGCAGCGAATCGCGGTTCGCAAGAGGCCGTTCGCGTCTTCCGCCGTGGCGGGGCAGACCACTCGTAGCCCAGGCGTGTGCGTGAAGATGCTGGCCCCCGTTTGTGAGTGGTAGATGGAGCCACCCTTCAAGTAGCCGCCGTAGGTCACGCGCACCACCATCGGACATTCGTAAGCGTTATTCGAGCGCCAGCGGATGAGCGCCACCTCATCCCGCAATTGCATCATCGCCGTCCAGATGTAGTCGAAGAACTGGATCTCCACGACCGGTTTGATGCCGCGCTCGGCCAATCCCACGGCTCGACCGACGATATTCGCCTCGGCCAGTGGCGCGTTGTAAACGCGCTCGGAGCCGAATCGTTTTTGCAATCCCCAGGTGACCTTGAATACTCCGCCCTTGCCTTTGACTTCCTCGAGGGCGGGTTCACGGCTGGCGTCAGCGACGTCCTCGCCGAACACGACGATGGCCGGATTTCGTTCCATCTCATCCCGCAGACAAGCGTTGAGCAAGTCCACCATCGTGGTCGGGTCGGTCTCTCCATACTGGGGATCGCTGGCGAACGCGTCGGCGGTCGGGTCGACGTCCGGCGAGTAGACGTAGAGCTGGGCCGTATCCGGTGAAGGCTGAGGCTGCTCGATAGATCGATCAGCCGCCGCTTGAATCTCTGCTTCGACGTCCTGCTTGAGTTGCGTCAGTTCTTCCTCGGCGAGGAGCCCCTCGGCAACGAGGAACTGCGCGAAGGTCTCGACAGGGTCCCGCGTGGCCTCGGCCTCGCGCTCGGCCTGCGTGCGATAGAGGCGTTCGTCATCGGACATCGAGTGCGAATAAGGCCGGATGACATGCGCGTGCACGAGCGCTGGCCCTTTGCGGTTGCGGCAATACTCGACGGCTCGCGTCATCGTCGCGTAGCTGGCCAATGGATCGCAGCCATCGACCTCCTCGATATACAGTCCGGGTACGCCACTCATGCACTGGGAAATGCTGTGGCCGGCGGTTTGAACCTCGATGGGCACCGAGATGGCGTAGCCGTTGTCTTCGATCAGAAAGATGACGGGCAACTCCAGGTTGGCGGCCGTGTTTATCGCCTCCCAGAACTCGCCCTGGCTGGTCGTGCCGTCCCCCGACGTGACGAGGACCACTTCGTCCGTTCGAAATCTATCACTGCGGTCGCTGAGCTCTTCGATCAGCTGATACCGGAGACCAGCCTCGGCGGCACCGACGGCGTTGAGGAATTGGGTGCCGGTCGGGCTGGAAGAGGTGACGATGTTCAGATCTTTGTGACCCCAATGGCTGGGCATCTGTCGGCCGCCCGAGGAAGGTCCATTCGCAGCGCCGACGGCCTCCAGCAGCATCTCGTACGGAGTCATGCCGAGCTGGAGACAGAGGGCACGATCGCGGTAGTAGGTATAGAACCAGTCGTAGGCTGGACGCAGCGCAAGACCGGCCGCGACGCCGATCGCCTCGTGGCCGGCGCCACTGATCTGGAAGAAGATCCGGTTTTGGCGTTTGAGTTGTATCTCTCTGTCGTCCAAGCGTCTGGACGTGAAGATGTTTCGATACATGTTCACGAGCAGGTCTTGGGTCAGCCCGTGGTACTTGTCTCTCGCCGCGCTTGCTGTTGGGGTACTTGTAGCCATTAGCCGCTTTGGTAGTTGTGGTCGTTCGAGCGCCCAAAGATAGGCGATCCATCCGTTTTCACGCCAGCCGCCGGGCTGGGCGAGACCGGCCGCAAGAGCGCTCACCGCGGCTTGGACGGCTTCCATCTGGCGTGATTACACGAGTTCTAGTATAGTGGAGCGTCCCTCCCCGTAGGCCGTCCAGACAGGTGTTCCCTGGCTGGCTGGATCGAAATGTGCCGTTACGTATTGCGTAAGTTTCGATCCTGACTATACTTTCCCTGCTCCAATCAACAGTTTAGATTAACTCGGCTGATGACCGATCTCGTTTGCGAAAACTGCTCGACGCCGCTCCCGGGCGGCAGCAAATATTGCAACGAGTGCGGTACCCCAGTCCCAGGACAGGGTGCGGTGCGGGCGTCGCCGTATACCGTGCCGACGGATCTGCGCCAGGCGTTGCAGATGGCAACGGCCGGCGAGTACGAGATCCACCACGAGTTGGGGCGGGGAGGTATGGGTTCGGTCTTTCTCGCCCGCGAAATCGGTCTCGACCGACTGGTGGCCATCAAGGTCCTGCCGCCGACGCTGATGTTCGATGACGGCTTGATCATGCGCTTCAAGCGCGAGGCGAAGATGGTCGCCAAGCTCCACCATCCGAACATCATACCGGTCTACCGAGTCCATCATAGTCATAACCTCGCCTTCTATACGATGCATTTCGTTTCGGGCCGCTCGCTAAGCGAGATCATCGGATCGAGCCGGGAGCTGTCGTTGGACGAAGTCGAGAAGATCATGCTGGATGCGGGCGCGGGTTTGGGTTACGCGCACAAACGCGGCGTGATTCACCGTGACGTGAAGCCGGCGAACATTCTGATTGATTCCGATGGGCACGTGCACCTGACCGATTTCGGCATTGCCAAAGCTCTGGTCGGTCATACGCAGCTGACCGAAACGGGCACCGTGATCGGTACTCCGCAGTACATGGCGCCGGAACAGTGCGAGGGCCGGGTGGTCGATGGACGGGCGGATCAATACTCCCTGGCTTGCGTCGGCTATCACTTGTTGGCCGGCCAGCCGCCCTTCGAGTCCGACTCGATGAAGGAGTTGATCTATCACCATCTCTTCACGCCACCGAAGCCTTTGAGCATCGTGCGGCCCGACACACCCGTGCCGCTGCGCGATGCGATTCACAAGGCGCTGTCGAAAGACCCGACGGATCGCTTCGACTGCTTGGAGGACTTCCGCACCGCCATCGAGGGCAAGGGCCCGCCGGTTTTCGTCAAGTGGATCGATGGGCCTGAGGAACGCCGAGGGCGTGGTACCCGCAAGAAGTACCGGCGGTCGACCGATATGCCGACGACGCGGCGGCTCTCGGATGTGCCCTGGTCTTCGGGAACTTGGGAGGGTGAGTCCGGTTCACGCTTATCCCTATACCAAAGGGCCATGGCGGCGTTGACGGTCACGGTCCTCTCGCTTGGGGCTGTCGCCGTACTCGCCGTCTCGCAGGGGGCCGGACTTGCGGGGTCGCTGAAAAGGGAGTCGCAGACGTCAGGCGGGCAGGAGAGCGTAGCCGCCCTGACTGGCGCGGATGTGCTCAAGCCGGCGGATCCGGCCGCGGGTAGCAACGGGGAGGGCCCCGCCGCGACACCGGCGAGCGAAGGGGAGTCGCGCGAACTAGGCTTCGCCATCCTGACGGCGGACTTGCCACCGGGCGCCGTGGTCGAGGTCGACGGCCGGCGGCTCGATACGCCGCTTCACCCCGGCGCGCAGATCCCGCTTCGGCTGGGAACGCGGAGTGTGGTGATCAGCGCCGACGGCTACTTGCCCTGGAGCGGCGAAGTCGAGGTGCTTGCGAGCGGTGTGGAGTTCACGCCGTCCTTGGAGAAGGAGCGATTGCCGGCTGTGCGCCCGGCAGCGAAACCCGCTGCCCGTGCGGAGGCCTCCCGCGAGCCGCCGCTACAAATGATCGCAGACCTGCGGCTGTTGCTCGCGCAGGGTGACGAGCTCTACCAGATACAGCGCTATGGTGAAGCGTTGGATTTCATCACGCAGGTTAGGACCCAGGCGAGCGAGGCTCTGAAGCAATACAGCAGAAGTGACTCGCTGGTCGCGATCATGGAGGAGGCCGAGTCTTTGCTGGTCCGCGCACGGAATGAGTGCAAGATCATGAACGACCCCGCCTGTCGATAGATTGCGTCGCACATTGTCTGTCGGTCCGCTATTCGGTAATTATCAGCCGATATGATGCAGCGGTGCGCCCAGATCGCGATTTGGCTCTGTTTCACCATGCTAGCCGCTGGGGCGACGCGCCTGGTGGCGCAGGAGCGCCAGCAGCGGCCGCCTTTCAGGCTCGAGCAGTTGGTGCAACTCGTCGAGTCGGGGGTCTTCCCGGACGAGCGAATCGTCTTCCTCGCCAACCAGAGCTGCCTCGGGTTCCGTCTCGACGACGCCGCCGAGGTGCGGCTGCGAGAAGCTGGGGCATCGGATCAGTTGATCGCCAGCCTGCACGGCGTGTGCGTGCGGATGCTCACCACGGTCGTCGTGCGACCGGCCGAAGTCCAGCTGGGAGTGGGCGCCAATCGTATCCTGCGGGCCGAGGCGCTGGATCAGGATAGTGCTCGTATTTCGAACGCGATCTTCTTGTGGAGCTCCGAGGACACGACGATCGCCGAGGTTTCTTCAGGCGGGGTCGTTCTCGGACTCGCGCCAGGCGAAGCGCGGGTGACCGCGATGATCGAAGGGGGGCCCTCCGGCAGTTCGCTGGTGAGAGTGCTGGGCCCGGCAGCGGAGCCGACCGAGGAAGATTCACTGGCCTTCGAGGTAGCGGGCGGCAAGAGCGTCGGGACCGCGGCTGCGCTCGGCGTCGTGATTCCCGGTGGCGGCGAGTTCTATACCGGGAATACGGTGAAGGGCGCGGTGGTAGTGGCCGGCGTTGCCGCCGCACTGACGGCCGGCTTTCTGATCACGAACGAGGACACCCTCAGCGTCACGCGCAGCACGCAGCTGCCTGATTGTGACACGCCCGATCGGTGCGTTTATCAAGTCACCACAACGGCTGCGGTCAAGGAAACGAACAACTTGGCGATCGGGGCGGCGGTGGCCGGGGCGTTTTGGCTGTATGGCCTGGTCGACGGTATCCGAAGCGCGAAACGCTACCGTCCGGAGCAGCCGCCGTCGGAGGCGGAGGATGGCCAAAGCGCTTCGCTCGAGCTGTTCCCGCGCGGTGGGGCCGTCTACAGGACCACCGGCGATCTTGACCTCACCCTGTTGAGGGTACGGTTGTGAGGCGAGCGCTCGGATTCCTCGGTGTGTCGGTGGCGGCGCTGGCGCTGCTGAGCTGCGAGGAGACGACCACGGGTACGAAGGACAGCACCTTCGTGGTCGAGATTTCCGTCGGTGGCTCGCCGTTCGTCGACGCGGGAGACTTTCTGGTCGGCGATGAGGTCCAGTTCGCAGCGACGGTTACCGAGGATGGCCAGCCGTTCTCGGCATCCGGGCAACGCTTCGTCTCCAACAACTCGGCAGTGGTCAGAATCCTGGATGCCAGCCTCGGCACCGCCGAGTTCAGGGGCGTGGGTGATGCGGTTGTCACCGTCACCTTCGAAGCGCCGGAACTCGAAGGTTCCGAGCAGCTGGGCGCATCGATGGATGTCACGGTGACCAACTATACGGTGGAGCTCTCGCTTGAGTCAGTGGTAACCGGGGCCGCGGTCGACGCTTCCGACGGGCTGGTCGATGATATGCTGCGGGTGCTGGCGGAGGTCAGGAAGGACGGGCAGCCGGTGCAGAGTTCTGGACTCAAGGTGCAGTCCTCCTCGAACACCGCCGTGGTGCTGCCGGTGCCCGGGCAGGAGAACCAGCTGGCGCTCGAGGCCGAGGGCTCGGCCCGGGTGACGGTGACGCTGGAGCAGCCCAACATACCGGGGCCCGATCCCCTCGAGGCCAGCGTCGACATCGATGTGAGCTCGTTCGTCGTCGAGCTGGACATCGAGTCGCTCGTTCCGACAAGTGAAAGTCTGGCGAACGGTGACACTCTGGTCACGGACTCCGTACGCTTCTCGGCGACGGTACGTGTCGCGGGTGGCACGGTCCCCACGTCGGGAGCGAACTGGGCGTCGTCAGCTCCGTCGGTCATCCGCGTGACGAATCCCGCTCAGGGTATCGCGGTCTTCGACGGCGTTGGGACGGCGACCGTCTCCGTCAGCTTCACCGACCCCAAACTGCCGGGAGAGCCGTTTGGCATCGAAGTGCGGGTCACCACGCTGGTGGCCAATGTGCAGGTGGAGTCGAACATTACCGGGCCTGGCCCGCTGAGCGAGTACCTGCTCACGGACAGCGTGACCTTCACTGCGTCGGTGGAGAAAGATGGGCAGCCATGGTCGGGCGGCGCCGTCTCGCTGGCGAACACCGAGTCGACGGATTCGAGCGTGATCGAAATCGTCGATGGAGCGGCTGGCACGGCGGTCTTCGCCGACACGGGTCAAGCCACGGCGCGGCTGACATTGGCTCAACCTCAGCTTCCGCGGGATCCGCTGGTGGGCAGCCTGCCGCTGCGCGTCACGGCCTATCTCGCAGAGATAACTCAGGCCAGTCCGGATACGACACCCGCGATGGGGGACAGCATCGACTACAACGTAGCGGTGACGCGCACCCGCGATGGTTCGGTCGTCGTGAATCCGACGGTCACGTTCGCGTCGTCAGACCCGTCCGTCATCCAGATCGCTGCACCGGCCACGGGCTCCGCCTTCGCGCGAGATACCGGCCAGTCGGTGGTGAGCGTTACCGTGAACGATCCCGGCCTGCCAGCCGG
>JASFMO010000028.1:0-16670 GCA_050117535.1 Gemmatimonadales bacterium
AGTATGGCCGGCGTGCTATACCAGAAGAACGGATGGTGGAGGACGACGACGTCGTGTGCCTCGAGCAACTCCTGTTCGCGCCCGACGTCGATGTCGAACTCCGGATAGGCCTCGTAGAGATCGTTGAATGTGATCCCGTCCAGATCTCGGATCTTTTTGGCCAACACCTGGTTCACGCGCGACTTCTCCAGCGCGGGATGCGCGAAGAGTATCAATATTCTACTGACGCGTTGCTCCATAGTTCTGTCCACGCTTCGCATTGGACGACTTTCTTGCCGCCGCCTACGCTATAGTCACAGAAGGGGCCGGAGTCTATCGTCAGATCCGGGGAAAGATCAAGTGGGAGTCAGGCAAGAGGCAGCCGACCGCGCTGGCACCTGCAATGCGGGGCGGCCGATATGCCGCTCTGCTCGCTACGAACGCTCCAACTCCGCCCGCAGCCGCTTGACCTGACGCTCCGCCTCCTCGGGTGGCACGTCGCATGCGCGCAGAGTCTCATCGACCAATTTCGCGGCCGCTTCCAGTTCCTCAGTCACAACCACATCGGCACCCGCCTTGTTGAGAAGATCGAAATCGATGATATACGGCGAGCGAACGATCACGGCGACCGTCGAATTGAGCATCCTAATACGCTGTACGATCCTGCCGACGGCTTCGGGATCGTTGATCGCAATAACGACAACCCGTGCTCGTACGATCCCCGCCTGACGCAGCACGTGTGCATGGCTCAGGTCCCCGTAAACGGCGGGCACACCCAGGGACTTCGCCTCAGCCACCGTGACAGGGTTCAGTTCGACAACTACAGACGGTATATCAAACGTCTCGAGCACCGTCCGCACGTAATGCCCCGCAAGACCGTAGCCCCCGACGACGACGTGGCCCGCGAGCCCCTCCGCCGTGGCGTCCGGATCGCCCTCCAAACCGATCTGGCTGCGACCGCGACCGTGCACCGCATTCCTGAGCTTGGGCTCGACCTGCAGGAGGATCGGAGTCAGCGTCATTAGCACGACCGCCACGGCGAGGAACGCCTGATCACCCATCACGCCCAATCCGGCGGGCGATAACCCCGCCTCGCTGCCCACGCGGTGCAACACGAGCGAGAATTCCCCGATCTGCGCCAACGCCAACCCCACTCCGACGGCGACGACCGCCGGGTATCGCAGTAACAACACGCTCGCGCCTGTAACGGTCGCCTTGAGGACCAAGACTGTGCCCGCAGCGGCGAGGATGAGCAGCGGGTGCGCGATCACGAACCGAAGGTCGAGCAGCATGCCAATCGAGACGAAGAACACCGCGTTGAAGATCGTCCGCAACGGGATGATCTCGCCAACCGCGTGCTCGCGGAAGCGGCTGCCGCTGACGACGAGACCGGCCAAGAACGCGCCCAGGGCCAGACTGACCCCTCCCAAACTGGCCAGCCACGCAATCCCGAAGCAAATCACAACCACCGTTAGCAAGAAGAGCTCCGGGCTACGTACTTGCGCCACGCGGTCCAGCAGAGACGGTACGACCCGCCGTGCCGCGATCAAGACCGCCGCGATGATCGCGCTCGACTCGAGAACCGCCAGCACAATTCTCCACGTCGAGCCCTCACCCGCTCCCAGCAACGGGATGATCAAGACGACTGGAATGATGAAGAGATCTTGAAAGATCAGAATGCCCAGCGATATGCGACCCGCCGGTGTATCCGTTGCACCGCGATCCGACAGCAGTTTGACGACAACCGCCGTGCTGCTGAGGGCAACCAGACACCCGCTGTAGACGGCCGCGCGCCATCCGACACCGAGGACGAGCAGTATCACCGCGGCCAGACCCATCGTCAGACCGACCTGTAGGCCGCCACCCACCAAGATGTAGCGTTTGATCCGCGCCAGCTTGTCGAGACTGAACTCCACGCCCAGCGTGAAGAGCAGCAGTATTACGCCGACCTCCGCCGTGCTGGCGATCAGCTCCTGGTCGCGGACCAGGCCCAGTGCATGGGGCCCAATCAGCACTCCGGCGATCAGGAACCCAACGATGGGCACCAGGCGCAACCGGAAGCAGATGTAGGCGAGGACGGCGCTCACCGCAAAGACCGCGACCATCTCTCGGAGAAATGAAACGTCCTCCGCAGCCGCGGCTGCCGGCAATGAATAGAGTTCAAACAATCCGTTCATGCGTCCATGGCGCTCGCTGTTGCCCTTGCCCCTCGCTATCATGAAGCGGCGTAGCAATCTACTATGACAGGCGCTTGAAGCGCAGTACAACCCGTGATCACCTAGCAAGGATGCCCTTGGACGGCCTGGCTTGGGTTGCGGGACTGGCTACGAAGTCGGGGGAGCGACAGAGGTTGCATTGAACGCGAACAGCACACTCGAACAACCGCCCACACCGGAGCGACCCCAGCTAGCCCTGGCTCTTGTCGGGACGTTGGTGGCGGTGAAGCTACTGCTCCACCTCGCCACCAATGCCATCGGGCCCTACGAGATCCACCGGGACGCTTTCCTCTACATGGCGATGGGCGAGCACCTGCGGCTCTTCTCCATGGACTTTCCCCCGGCGATCGCGATTCTGTCGGAGATCACGCGAGCCCTGCTGGGCGATTCGATCTTCGCGCTCAGACTCCCGATCGCTCTCGTCAGCACCGGCTTGGTCACCCTCGCCGCGCTGACGGCCCGCGAGCTGGGTGGGGGACGTTTTGCCCAAGGACTCGCGGCCCTGGCCGTCCTCGCCAATCTTCTCTTCCTGCGAACCGGCACACTGTTCCAGCCCGTGGCGTTGGATCAGTTGTGGTGGACGCTGGGACTGTTCGCCCTGGTGAAGCTCGCCCGCAGCGAGGAGCCACGCTGGTGGATCGTCTTCGGCATCGCCTGCGGGCTGGGGCTGCTGTCCAAGTTCAGCATGCTGATCTTCGGTTTCGCCGCTTTCTTAGCATTATTGGCCACGCCCGCTCGAACTGAGTTTCGAACTCGTTGGCCGTGGATCGCGGCGGCTATCGCTCTCTTGCTGGGCAGTCCCTCGTTTGTCGGACAGATCAGACTCGGGTGGCCGCTGTTCGATCAAATGGGCGACTTACGAAGCGCCCAACTGGCTCGCGTGACGCCGCTCGAGTTCATCGCGGAACAACCGATGATGGGCCTGGGCTTCTTCATCGCGGTCATCGGCATCACGGCACTCGCGTTCGCGCCGTCGTGGCGACGCTACCGCACCGTGGGTTGGGCCGCGCTGTTCGCCTTTCTGACGCTGCTGCTCCTCAAGGGGAAGGCCTACTACATCGGTCCCATCTATCCTGCCATGTACGGCGCCGGCGCTGTGGTCCTCGAGCGGTTCCGCCTGCCGCGCTGGGGGGCCGTCGCCCGCTGGAGCGCCGTCACGCTGGTGGCGGGCTACGGATTGCTGACCCTCCCGCTCGGCCTTCCGATCCTCGCGCCCGCCGCAATGGAGACGTACCTGGCCCGGCTGAGTCTCGAAAGCGCGACCGAAACGAATGTCGGGGCACAAGAGCGGCTGCCCCAGGACTATGCCGACATGCTGAACTGGCGCGAGCAGGTGGAGGAGGTGGCGCGGGTCTACTTCGGGCTCCCGGACGACGAGCGCGACCGCGCCGTGATCCTCGCCAGCAACTACGGGGAGGCGGGAGCGATCGACTTCTACGGGGCACGGCTTGGCCTGCCCAAGGCTCGGGCCTTCGTAGGATCCTACTGGTTCTTCGGCCCGGGTGACCTTCCGGGTGAGGTCATCGTCCTGCACGGCTTTCGAGAAGAGAGCGTCCGCGACTTCTGCGGCTCGCTGACTGCGGCTGGCTTCATCACGCACCCCTACGCCGTGGCGGAGGAGCGGGACCTAACGGTCTATGTTTGCCGGGAGCCCCGTACGACGCTGCAGGAGTTGTGGCCACAGCTCGCGGCGGAACAGTAGAAGTCTCTGTCGTTGCAGGCCCGCCGTAGGCTAGCTTGCGACTCGAGGTGACCCCATGGAACTGAACACCCTGGCCAACTTGGCTGAGATCATCGGAGCTGTCATCGTCATCGGCGGTCTCTGGTTCGCCGTCGTTCAGCTCATGCACTACCGGCAACAGCGCCGAGACCTGGCGGCTATCGAAGTGGCGCGCTCGTTCCAGAGCCCCGCCTTCGCCCAGGCCGTACGGCTGATCATGTCCCTACCCGACGGGACCTGCGCCAAGGATCTGCGCGAGCGCGACCCGGCTTACGAGAACGCCGCCATCCAGGTCAGCTTGACCCTCGAATCCGTCGCCATCATGGTTCACCGCCGCGTCGTCGACCTCGACACGGTTTGGGAGCTCATGGGCGGCGTTCTGCTCGATATCTGGGATAAACTCCGCTGCTGGGTGCAAGACGTCCGCGTCGAGCAGGGGCACGAGAAGTTCGATGAGTGGATCGAGTGGTTGGCCGACCAGATGAAGCGTCACAAAGTCGACACCGGCGCCCAACCCGCCTATCGCCTCTACAAAGACTGGCGACCCTGAGCACGATTCGAGAACACGAGGCTCCGCCCGAACTCGCGCGGGTCAGACCGTCATGAAGCGGCGCAGAGTGGCGACCTTGGGCGCTTTAGGCGTGGGCCTGGGCCTTGTCCTGCTCACCCCCGACTTCAGGCCGCTGCCGGTACCACCACTGGATCCGCAGCCGTTTCGCTGGGATCGCGATCAGTTGTTCGAAAGATTGGAAGGTGTGTTCCTCGACAGTCGGATCGCCCCACTCGAGGTCACGCAAGCGACCTTCGACAGGCTCGAGGGCGAGGGCCGCGCCACCCTCGCCCAGATCGAGGCCGGCGGCGGCGCTGTGCGGCTGGAAGCGCTATCCCGTCTCGAGACGATCCAATTCGGCCTCGCCGCCCATGCCGCGGCCCGAGCCTCGCTTCTTTCTCGCGCTCAGAAGTTCATCAACAACACCCGCATCTCGGTCATGCGCTCGGCCCAAGCCTGGCCGACCGATCGGCCCGACGTGCACACAGCCCTCTATCGTGTAGTTCTTGGTGGCCGATCCGCCATCGAAGAAGCTCTCGTGCAGGCCGGGCCTGAGGTTCTGCCTGCGCTGGTCCACCTGGAAGAAGTCCCCTCCGCTTCACCTTGGATCGAGGTGGAAGGGGTTCGAGTCCACAGCGGCGATATTCTGCTGTCGCGGGGCGGAGCGCCGACCTCAGCGCTCATCGCTCGGGGCAACGACTTCCCCGGCAGCTTCTCTCACGCAGCGCTCGTCCATGTCTCGGAGAGCGGCGAGGCCACGGTCATCGAGGCGTTGATCGAGAGGGGGGCCGTGCTATCCAGCGTCACGGGGTACCTCGAGGCCAAGAAGCTCCGCATCCTGCTCCTGCGTCCCCGACCGGATCTGCGGGTTCTTCAGCTTGACCCGTTGGCGCCCCACAAAGCCGCGGCCAGCATGCTGGCCCAAGTTCGCAAGAGCGCCGTGCGTTACGACTTCGCAATGGATTGGCAAGACCCGGAGAAGTTCTTCTGTTCCGAGGTGCCGTACCATGCCTACCGGGGCGTCGGCATCGATCTCTGGGCCGTCCAGTCCAGCATGTCCGAGCCGGGGCTGGTGCATTGGCTCGCTTCCTTAGGCGTCCGCCACTTCACCACTCTGGTACCCTCCGATCTCGAATACGACCCTCGCTTGGCCGCCGTGGCCGAGTGGAGAGACATCTCGATGTTGCGCCAGCACCGCTTAGATGACGTGACCATCGACGTGCTCTTGGAGGGGGCCGACGCGGGGGACCGGCTGGGCTATGCCTGGTATCACTTGCCGGCGGCCCGGCTACTCAAAGCGTGGTCCAATGTGGAGGCGTTGTTGAGCGGCGCCCCGACGATCCCCCAGGGCATGAGCGCCTCCGTCGCCCTGCGCGTCGACGCGCTCGCGCACCGAGTTCATCCCGTTCTCCGCGGCGCGATCGAGGAGAAGGCGGCCGCCTTCTTCGAGGAGAACGGGTATGAAGCGCCATACTGGGTGCTCGTCGAAGCCGGACGGCAGGCTCTCGATGAGCTACGCCCCAGTCTGGCGCCAGCGTTGCATAGACCGTAGGTACCGACGGACGCCAGCCTCACCGCTTACACACTAGCGGTCCTCCCCTCACCGAGCCATCGGCCTCGCTCAGCAGCCGCGCAAGATCTGTCATACCGGGGCTGCGATCGTGCTGAGACGCGATCGCGTACTCCGTCGCCCTCGAACGAGTCCGGCTACTCATACCGGCACCCTAACACACACCGACCCTTTTCCGAGCGGCGTCCTCGCCCCAATTTGCTCACCTCGCTTTACGACACTGTTACGGCCACGACGAAGCCGGCGTCCGCCAAAGGGGCGTCCAGGAACGAGAGGTGCCAGCGTGGGTGGATTCTTCGGGGTTGTCTCCGAGACGGACTGCGTCGCCGACCTGTACTACGGAACGGACTATCATTCTCATCTCGGGACCATGCGCGGCGGCGTGGCGACTAGGAACGGTCAGGCGTTCACCCGCTTCATCCACGATATCACCAACTCGCAGTTCCGCAGCAAGTTCGAGGACGATCTGCCGAAACTGAGAGGGAACCTCGGAATCGGCGTCATCAGCGACTACGACGACCAGCCGTTGCTGATCAGCTCACACCACGGGCGCTACGCCATCGCGACCGTCGGCAAGGTCGATAATCTAGACGAACTGGTGCGCGATGTGCTCAGCAAGCGCGGCACGCACCTATTGGAGATGAGCGGCGACGAGCCCAACCCAACCGAGCTCGTGGCCAACCTGATCGACCAGGGCGCCACGCTAGTCGAGGGGCTCCGCCATGCGCAAGAATCCATCCAGGGTTCGTGCTCGATCCTGCTCCTCACCGACGAAGGGGTTTATGCCGCACGGGACCGGCTGGGTCGCACGCCCATCGCCATCGGAAAGAAACAGGGGTCTTACGCCGCGACGCTCGAAACCTGCGCCTTACCGAACCTCGGCTTCCAAGTCACCCGCTACTTAGGTCCCGGCGAGATCGTGCGGATCACACCGGACGGTGTCGAGCAGATCGCGCCGCCCGGCGACCGGTTACAGATATGCGGTTTCCTATGGGTCTACTACGGTTATCCGGCGTCGAGCTACGAGGATATCAACGTCGAGGTCGTACGCTATCGTTGTGGTGGGTGCCTGGCCGCCCGCGACGACGTCGAGGTTGACCTCGTTGCCGGCATTCCGGACTCGGGGACGGGGCACGCCATCGGCTATGCCAACGCCGCCGGCATTCCCTACGCTCGTCCCTTCGTCAAGTACACGCCCACCTGGCCGCGCAGCTTCATGCCGCAGGAGCAACGGGTGCGCGATTTGGTGGCGCGGATGAAACTCATCCCGATCCGCGATATCATCGACGGCAAGCGCCTGCTCTTCTGCGAGGACTCCATCGTCCGAGGCACGCAACTTCAAGACATCATCAAGCGGATCTTCGACCACGGTGCGAAGGAAGTCCACATGCGGCCCGCCTGCCCGCCGCTCGTCTTCGGCTGCAAGTTCCTCAACTTCTCGCGCTCTAAATCGGAGATGGATTTGGCGGCCCGCAAGTCGATTCACGAACTTGAAGGCGATGTACCCACAAACCTCGAAGCCTACGCCGACCCCGACTCACAGCAGTACGCCGCCATGGTCGAGCAGACCCGCCAGCGCTTGGGTCTGACGTCGCTGGGCTATCAGCGGCTCGACGACCTGGTTGCCGCCATCGGACTCCCGAAAGAAAGGGTCTGCACTTACTGCTGGGACGGTGCCGAGGGCTGATCGCCATTCCGCCCCGTTCTAGGCGGTTCGCCTAACGGCGTTCACCCTACGGCGGTTCCCGCCGTCCCGGCCGTCGCACCTCTTCCAACGCCGTCGGACCTGCTTGCGCGGTTCAAGAAACCCTTAGGCTCGGGTCGTCGTAGTGAGCATAGCCGCTTGACGAACGCGGCTTGGACTCGTGAACGATGCCCCAGCGTTCACCTATCCCGGTGGGTACGATGGAACAGCTACGCAGAGATCTCAGCTACGCCGTTCGCATGCTCTTCCGACGGCCCGGCCTCTCGCTGATAATCGTTATCACGTTTGCCCTCGGAATCGGGCTCACCTTCGCCGTGTTCAGCATCGTCAACGGCGCTCTCTACAAAGGGCTACCCTTCGAGGACGCCGACCGGCTGATGGTTCTGGGCCGGACCGACGCGTCGCGCAACATCCAGTTCATGAACGTCACCGAGCATGACTTCGTCGACTGGATCGAGCAGCAGACGACCTTTGAGGGGCTGACCGCCATCAGCATCCAGAACCTGAACCTGGCCGGGAACGAGCGGCGTCCGGTTCGCTACACCGGCGCCTTCGCCAGCGCCAACCTGTTCGATGTGCTGGGTGTGCAGCCGGCCCTGGGACGCGGGTTCCGGCCCGGCGAGGACCGGCCCGGCGCCGATCCGGTCATCATCATCGGCTACGATGTCTGGCAGCAACGCTTCGACGGCGCCGCCGATGTCATCGGTCGGACGATTCGCGCCAACGGCCAAGCCCGGACGATCGTCGGTGTGGCGCCGGAGGGTTTCAAGTTCCCAGACCAGGAACAGGCATGGGTGCCGCTCCAACTGGACCCGCAAGCCCAGCCGCGCGGCCAAGGCCCCGCCTATCTCGTCGTCGGGCGACTGAAGGCGGCGACGACGCTCGACGAGGCGAGCGCCGAGATGGCGACCATCGCCCAACGCCTCGAGCAGGAATACCCCGAAAGCAACGAGGGTATCGGCGCCACCGTGCGCACGTTCAACTCGCTGATACTGGGTGGACAGGTGGGCGCCCTGCTCCACACCATGCTCGGCGCTGCACTCGGCGTGCTGCTGGTCGCCTGCGCCAACGTCGCCAACTTGCTGCTCGCCCGGGCCTCGACCCGGTCCCGCGAGGTCGCGGTGCGGTCGGCCCTGGGCGCGAAGCGCGGCCGCGTGATCGCGCAGTTCATGACCGAGGTTGTCGTCCTGTCGATCGTCGGCGGGGCAGTCGGCCTCGTGCTCGGGCACTTCGGCCTGGCCTGGTTCAACGCCGTGACCAACGTCGAACCGCCGCCTTTCTGGATCACCTTCGGTCCCGATCATCGGGTCGCCGCGTTCGTGATCGCGGCGGTGGCGTTCTCCGCGTTGTTCTCGGGACTAGTACCAGCACTGCGTGCCACCGGCGGCAACGTCAGCGAGTCGCTGAAGGATGAGGCGCGCGGTTCGTCGAGTTTCCGACTCGGCAAGTTCAGCGCCGGCCTCGTCGTTGCCGAGGTGACGCTCTCCTGCGGCCTGCTCATCGTCGCCGGCCTGATGATCAAGAGCGTCGCGAAGCTCAAGACCCGCGATCTTCCATTCACCGTCGAAAACATTTTCACGGCGCGGCTCCGACTGCCGGCGGATGAATACTCCGACACCGCGGCGCGGGTCGGCTTCTACGAGGAACTTCTGCCACGCCTGACCGCGATACCCGGCGTTCACGCGGCGACACTATCGGACGGCCTACCAGCCACAGGTAATGGAACCCGCGTCTTCGAGGTCGAGGGGATGTCCTATGCCACCGACGAGGACTATCCCATCGCGCGCGAGGGCATCGTCACACCGGGTTACTTCGAGACGTTCCAGACTCCGATTCTGCAGGGCCGCGCCTTCTCGGTGATGGACCACCGCGAGAGTCCATCCGTCGCGGTCGTCAACGAGACCTTCGTCCGCACCTTCTTCCCTGAGGGCGACGCGCTGGGCCGCCGAGTCCGCATGGGCCGCCGCGACACAACCGCGCAATGGCTGAGTGTCGTGGGTGTCGTGCCCGACATGTTGATGGAAGGTATGGCCAACACCGACGCGAGCCCGGCCGGATTCTACATCCCCATCTCGCAGAGCGGCGTCGGCACGTTCGTCAGCATCGCCGTTCGGACGCGCGGACGACCGATGACGGTCACCCAGGACGTGCGCAGCGCGGTCGAGGGGATGAACGCTGACCTGCCGATCTACGAAGTGCTGTCAATGGAAGACGCTATCGCCAAGGAGACCTGGTTCTACTGGGTTTTCGGTAGCCTGTTCATGGTCTTCGGGATTATGGCCCTCTTCCTCGCCGCGGTGGGCCTCTACGGCGTCATGTCATTCGCCGTCAGCCGTCGCACCCAGGAGATGGGCATCCGCATGGCGCTGGGCGCCGACTCACCCAATCTGATCAGGCTCGTCATGCGACGCGGCACGATCCAGTTGGTCATCGGGATCGTCCTCGGTGTCGGGCTGGCCGCCGTGGCCGCCAACCCGTTGCAGTTCATCCTTTACGAGGTCGACGTGCGGGATCCGGCCGTCTTCGGCACGGTGATCGCCGTTCTTGCCGCTGCGGGCTTGTTGGCCAGCCTTGTCCCGGCCCGGCGCGTCACCAAAGTCGACCCTGTGGCGGCGCTGACAGCCGAGTAGGACACTGGGGTCCCAGTTCCCTCACGGGGCACTCCACGCCATGCGAGTACGAGGGGCAGCCGACCGCTGCCCCTCTGTTAGCCAGTGGCCCGATCCCGGGAGATCTACTCTGCCTGCAGCGCGATCAGCGGGTCCACCCTCAGCGCGCGCCAGGCGGGTAACAGACAGGCGATCAACGCGATCAGAGTGAAGAACAGGCTCGCCATTACGAAAGTGAGTGGATCGGCGGGCTCCACGCCAAAGAGCATTTCGTCCAGAAGCCGCGTCGCCGCGAAGGCGCCGACAAACCCAATCACGATGCCCAGCAGCACCAATCCGATCCCCCGCTTGAGGATCATCTCCACGATGTTGCCGGATCCCGCGCCCAGGGCGACCCGGATTCCGATCTCGTGGCGACGGCGTGTGACCCAGTAGGCCAACACGCCATACAGACCGACGGCGGCCAGCAGCAGAGCGACGCCCCCGAAGATCGCCAACGCGACGGTCCGGGCCCGGCGGTCCGCCAGCGTCCGCGCCACGACGTCGTCCATCGTCTGCACTCCGGCCACGGGAATATCTCGATCCAGATTCCAGACCGCGTTCCGCAAGGCGCCGATCACCGACACCGGCTCGACGGCAGTCCGCACCGCGATCCCCATCTCTAGGTATGGGATCTGGAGGTAGGAGCCGTACATGGTCGGAAAGCGAGTCGACAGCAGCGAATTCATCTTCACGTCCGCCACCACTCCGACCACCTCGAATGGAACCGGCTGGCCGAAGTCGACGACCGCGCTTCGCCCAATCGGATTGACGCCCGGGAAGATCGAATCCGCCATGGTCTGGCTGATCACGAGGACCCGCGGCGACTCTCGTGCGTCGGAAGCCTCGATCGTACGCCCCGCCAACAGCGGGATTCCCATAGACTCGAAGTATCCCGGAAGCACGGACCGGATGTAGGCCGAGCGAACATCGCTTGGGTCGATTGGGGGGTTCTCCGAATCGTGAACGTAGATGTTGTTCCCCGGGTTGCGGATCGGCAACTGGTTGATCAGCGCGACGCTTTCGACCCCCGGGATGGCCCCCACATCCTCCACCAGCTTCGTGAAGAACTGGATGCGTGGTTCGGCATCGCCGTACTCCGTCGACGGCAGGCGCACCTCGGCGGTTAGCAGATTCCTCGTGTCGAAACCCGTCTCGACGCTCAACAGACTCAATAGACTACGGATCAGCAGGCCGGCCCCGATCAACAGGATCACCGAGACGGCCACCTGAGCGACGACCAGACCGCTGCGAAAACGGGTCCCGCCGGCGTCCGTCGTCCTCACGCTGGATTTCAGATCATCGACCAGGTCATCCCGCGCTGTACGAAGCGCCGGCATGATCCCGGACACCACACCCGTCGCCACCGAGATGCCGACCGCAAACAGCAGCACCGTAGTCGCGACACTCGTGCCGCCGCCCGCCGGAGGATCGACGGACAGAAGCTGAAGGAAGAGAGGTCGAAGCCAGGCCGCCAACAGCGTCCCCAGAACTCCGCCGACAAGCGCCAGCGCCAGACTCTCGGCCAGCAAGTGGCGGATCAACCGCGCACCGGAGGCGCCCAGGGCCGCACGAACCGACAGCTCCCCTCGCTTGGCCGAACCCCGTGCCAGCAGCAAGCCGGCCACATTTCCGCACGCGATGAGCAGTACCAGCGCCACCGCGACCATGAGCATCAGTAGGCTCTGCCGGTAGCCCTCGACCATCGCATCCGGTAGAGGAGTCAGCAGCAGCGCCTTCCCTTGGTTCGAGTCCGGATACTCGGCCTCGAGCTGCGCCGAGATCACGTCGACCTCGCTCTGCGCCTGCCCCAGGGTGACACCGGACTCGAGCTTGCCCACCAACAGCCAGTTGTGAAACCGACGGGCACCGGCGTAGTCCGAGTCCGGTCGCATCGGCCGCCACACATCGACATCGTAGTAGAAGCGAAACCCCGCCGGCATCACGCCGACGATCTCGTGCGGGAATCCGTCGATAGTCAGCACGCTGCCGACGGCATCCGGCGAGCTGCCGAACCGCCGCTGCCAGTAGCCGTGGCTGATCATCGCTACGGTTGGCCCGCCTTCCAACGCCTCGTCAGAAGCGAATCCGCGTCCCAACTGCGGGGCAATTCCGAGCGTGGCAAAGAAGTCGGTGCTCACGACTGTCCCTGGTATCTGCTCAGGCTCCTCTCCGCCGGTGATCGTGTGATTACGGGTGAAGCCCCAGGTCGCCGCGAGGTGCTCGAACGACGCGCTCAGGTCGCGCCAGTCCCAGTAGTCCGCGGCAGAGGACGTCCAGTTGATGTTACCGTTGAAGGTCGTGCGACCGAGCACCAGACGATCCGGGTCGGAATACGGAAGCGAGCGTAGCATGGCGGTGTCGAGGATGCTGAACATCGCCACGTTGGCACCGATGCCAATTGCCAGTATGAACACGACAACGGCAGCGAAGCTAGGAGCTTTGACCAGTGAACGTCCGGCATAACGAAGATCCTGCAGGATACCCATCGCTCTACCCTCCACGGTCGCGAAGCCGTGCGGTCAACTCAGCGAATTCGCCGTATCTCTGACTGCGCTCAATCCATCGATGAATAGCACACCTCGGGCCACACCGGTCGTCCCCACCCGCTCCCAGCGCCTCGCTCAGGATATTCCGCCTAACCGCTTGGCAAAAAACCACTTACGGGCACGGCCCGCGACCGCCGTTCTTCCGGGGTTACGTTTGACCGGCACCCGCTGGCGGTAGGACCGTTCTGTTTCCGAACAGAGTACTGGCCATAAGCGAACACCGCTCCGCTGACACTTGTCAGCCAAACCCTCCGTAGTGATCTCAGTCCCAGCCACCGCATGTCGAGAACTTGCCGAGGCGCGACAATTCTCTCGCTCGGCCAACTTGAGAGACGCCCGATGCGTTCAAGGTTTTGGCTACTGCTATTAAGCGCTCCGCTGGCGATTGGTGTCGTACCACAATCGGCGCATGCGCAGAAGAAGCCCGTGCAACTTTCCCTCGTGACACCGGTGCAGATCTTCCCTCCCGAAGACACGATCGGGGGCGTGCGGCTCAACCTGCTCTACGGACGCAATGCGGTGGTCAACGGACTCGATGTGGGCCTGATCAACCGCACGACCGAGATATCACGCGGCGTTCAGTTCGGGGTTGTGGGCCTAGCGGAAGACTTTCAGGGGATCCAGTACCACGCCGTCAGCATCGCCAATGGCAAGTTCGAGGGCTGGCAGCTCGGGTACGTCAATGTCAGCGAAGTCTTCCGGGGATTTCAAGCGGGACTCGTGAACTACAGCGTGGAGGCCGAGGGCTTTCAGCTGTCACTCGTCAATTACGCACACTCCTTCACAGGTTTGCAGGTCGGGCTGGTCAACATCATTCGAGAAGGCGGGATGTTGCCCTTCTTCCCCATCTTCAACATCGGATCATGATCTTTACGATAGTGCGACGGCGCGACTCGGCCAACGCCGAGCCAGCGTTGCGCGTCAGAAAGGATGGAATGACAGTTATCTCATGTCGCGCCTGCGCAGCGTCAGGCTAAGATCTGAACAGATACACCCGGCATGATTCGATGAAACAGCGTATGTCGTTGACCGCACGCCAAGCGCCGACACTCCTGTTCCTGTCCATAGTGACGGCCGCGCTACTGACACCGAGTGCGTGCCAGGCGCAGCGCAACCGGGACAACTGGCAACGTGTACCGGAAGTCCTGACGGCGCTGGCGATCAATGAGGGTAGCCGTGTGGCAGACATCGGAGCCGGCGACGGCTACTTCACCCGCCATCTCGCCCGTGTGGTAGGCGACGCGGGACGAGTGTTCACCGTGGAAATCAGCCAGCGCGCGCTCTCGCAGCTAAGGCGATTGGCGACGGAAGAGGGCTTCGAGAACATTGAGGTGATCGAAGGGGAGACCGACGACCCCAGGCTGCCGAACGCATCGCTGGACGCCGTGCTGGTCGTGAACGCCTACCACGAGATGACCGACTACCAGGCGATGCTCGATGGAATGCTGGCGGCGCTGAAGCCGGGCGGTCGCCTCGTGATGCTAGACAGGTCGGCCAGCGAGCCCTCCGAGTCTCGCGCCCGACAGGTCGGCCGACACGAACTGGATATCGACCTAGTGGAGCGAGAACTCGAGACCGCGGGCTTCGAGATTCTGCAACGAGAGGCGCGATTCACCAGCTCCCGGAACCATCCGCAGTGGATGCTGGTCGCGCGTCGCCAGCCCGACTAGCCCAAGCCAACGCTCCAGGCCAACTTCCGACGGCGCCACTCCGCGTCGAGCGCGATTGGCAGGTCGACGCGCGCGGCGCACGCCGCGCCGATCGGTAGCGGGCGATGAACCCTCCGGCCGTCTACTCTCCCTGCTGCCGGGCTTCCGGGTTCGGGACCCAGAGCACGTCGATGATCTTCCAATCCCCGTTGACCTTGGCGATCTGCAGGTAGTCGATGTACATCGCCGAGGCCACCTTAACCGACGCCATGTCGAAAGCGATGTCGTAAACGTCAACTTCGATGTTGCGCTTGTCTTCCTCCAAGGCTCCCAACCCGGCTCGCGTCCCCTCGATGAGATCCGACGCTCCCATCTTGTAGAGGAACGGCTCTCCCGTCTGGCGGTGATGGCCCAGCATCATTTTGGTCAGCTCCGGGTGTAACGCACGTTCCATACGATCGGCATCGCCCGAATACGCCCCTTCTATGTAGTCGAGCGCGGTGCTCTTCACCTCGGCCTCGGCCGTTTCGACGTCGGCCGGCTGACGATTAGCGGCGTCGGGCTGGTTTCGCGCCCACAACACGTTGACGATCTTCCACTCGCCTTTGATCTTCGCCAGCTGCAGGAAGTCGTACCACAACTGACCCACCACTCTGGCGGCCGCCAGATCGTGACCGATATCGAAGACGGTGACCTCGACTCCCTTGTCGACTTCTGCCATCCGCTCCGCCATCCCGCGAACGAACTCGACCAGCGTCGTTTGGGTATTGTAGCTCAACACCTGCCGACCGGTCTGCGGAAGAGTTCGCACGACCACCTTCGTCAGCTCGGGGTGCACGCCCCGCGCTACGCGTTCGGCATCGGCCGTCACGCCCCCTTCCATATAGTCCATTGCCGCTCGAATAACCCCGTCCTCATCTGCATCCATCGTCGCGCCGTCCTGGGCCACGGCGGGCCCGGCGGCGGCCAACACCATCCAGATCGTCAGGAGTACATGCCTCATGAGCTCTTGTCCTCTTGGCTTGGCTAGCAGCACCGCCACCAGCATCGAGCTAGCATTCCCGCGACGCTGCCACAGTCTAACCGAGGAGCGTTCCGGATACGCACATACGTCCAGCACCCTCCCGGTCCGTGTCGCGATGAATCATGGCAGATCGCGGGCCAGGCGTGTGCGATAGGCATCGCAGCCGCATCGACGGCGGCCGCAAATCCATAAGTAGTTGCTATCGTTGATCTTGGATTCCGAAGTGCCCAAGTCGGATGCACGATCATCCGGGCCTTGGATACTAGCCGACGGCTCGCCGGTCTTCACTTCCGAACAGAATCGTACCGAAAGCGGACACCGCGAGTGGCAGGGGCCTTGTGGAACGCCCGCTGGCGGCTACAACTGCCCGTTGGCTTTCGTCAAGACCCAGACATCGTCCAGCAGGGCTCCGCCGAAGAACTCGAACCCACCGAAGATGATCATCCGGTTCGACGCGGGGTCCCAGACCGCCGTATGTGCATCCCGGCTGGGCGGATCCTCTCCGTAGGTGTCGATTCGCTCCCAAGCCGCCGTATTCCGGTTGTTGGCTTCGAGCAGCCTCCACACGAACGTTGGGTCGTCGGACACCTGTAGCGGGCCTGCGCCCCTGGGAGCCAGGACGATGCCCATGATTCCGCCGTACAGCGTCATGATGTTGGAAGCGCTGTCGTAGATGGTCGTGTGACCGTACCGCCCGTTGGGAGTCGTGCCCGGGTAATAGGGCAAGAAGTAGGACACGGACGGTTCTACGGCATCGGCGTTCAGATAGACATGCGCTTCGTCGAAATACCAGCTGTAGTCGGTCCCGCCGAACGTGACCATCAGGTTGTTGACATCATCGTAGATGGCCGTGTGATCGAGCACGGCCGGCGGAGCGATGCATGGCACTCCACAGCCATAGTCGACGCTGAACCAGGCGGGCTCCTGTGGCTCAGTCCCGTTGGCGTTGGTAAGCACCCACACCGGATAGTTCTCGAGCCCGCTCTGGCTCTCCCCGCCAAAGACGATCAAGCGGTTGGAGTCCGGATCGTAGACGGCCGTGTGGCCTTGCCGGAGGAGA
>JASFMO010000029.1:0-16635 GCA_050117535.1 Gemmatimonadales bacterium
CCGGCGGCGATCCAGCCGGTCAAGAAATCTTCTGTCGAGACCGGGCGTCCGGCCTCGACGTGCAGCCGTACGACCTTGTATCCCGCCGGGGCCGACCGATTCCAGGAGCCGTGAAGCGTCACGAAGGCGTCGCCACGATACTCGCCGGGAAAGTGCTCGCCCGCGTAGAAGGCGATCCCCAAGGGAGCCGAATGCGCCGGCAGCGTCAGCACCGGCACCTCGGTCACGTCGCAGCGCGCCGGGTCCGCGTACTCGGGGTTCGGTACGCGAGCACCGTAGCAGTAGGGCCAGCCGTAGTGGCGCCCGCGCTGCACGATATTCAGCTCGTCCGGCGGCAGATCATCGCCCAACCAGTCGCGGCCAAGGTCGAGCACCCAGAGCTCCCACGTCTCGGGGTGAACCGCCAAACCCACGGCATTGCGTAGGCCTCGGGCCCAGACCTGCGGTTCCCGCCCATCCAGCCGGAACAGTACGATCGTCCCGCGCCGCGCATCGTCCTCTCGACACACATCACAGGAGGAACCGATCGCGGCGAAGAACCCTTGCCCGCTCGGATCGAAGACCAGCGAGCGGCTGGTGAAGCCATCCGCGGGCAAATCGTCGACGATGGTATCGACGCTGACGTCTGCGGCGCCCCCCACGGCTTCGACGCGCAGGACGCGCGTTGCCTCGGCGATCCAGAGTTGGCCGTCATGCTCGGCAATGTCCGACGGACGATCCAGCCCCTCGAGGAAGACGCCAACTGTATCGGCCACACCATCACCGTCCTCGTCCGCCAGGCGAAGCACCCTGCCACCGCCGAGGTCGGTGACGTACAGCCACCCGTCCGGACCGAACGCGATACCGCGTGGGGCGCCGAGGTTTTCGGCGAACAGCGTGACGCCAAACCCCGCCGGCGCCGTCGGCCCTTCAGCCGATCCAGCTTGTGCCGCGAGCTGGCCATTACCCACGACCAATCCGCCAACACAAACCAGTACTGTCGAGCGTAACCGCCCCAATCGTTCGCGTCTCATTCCGAATCTCGAGGCTGACCTCGACGCGGGTTGGTGGAAAACGGGCATTTGATGCAAGCTACACCGCGGTCCGGACATCCGGCAACGTCGACCGTGTCACGGACTGCAAAATCGACTCCTGGCCACCTACAGGTGCGACCTCAGCTCGTCGAGCAGGAAGCAGAGCTCGGTTTCGCTCAGTTCCAAGAGAGCCGCGGCGGCAACCTCTCCCCTCAGCAGCGTCGTGGGCTCATCCAACGACTCGAAGACCAGCTCGATCCGGTTAACGCTGCTGCGCCCCGGAGCGGTGACTTTCCAGCGCGTGCCGTCACCGCAGGTTATGGCGCGTTCATCCATGCCTGTCACCTCCCCATATTGCCGGCGTGGCACTGCCCGGGCTACATCATAGACCCATTCGATTCTACCACAAAACCAGCAAGGAGGTCCGCATGCCGAGGCGCCGACTGAGCGGGACGCTTGCCGTCGCGGTCGCCGTTCTGACACTCGCGCCGGAGATCGCCGCTCAGGAGCGGTTCACTCTGGACCAGGTGCTGGCCGCTCCCTTCCCCTCTAGTCTGGTGGCCGCACCCGAGGGGGGCGCGGTCGCCTGGGTGTTCAACGCGGAAGGAGCCCGTAACATCTGGATCGCGGTCGATCCCGGCTATGAAGCGCGCCAGTTAACGCCCTATGCGGACGACGACGGGCAGGCGATCTCCGACCTGCAGTGGACGCCCGATGGCCGGACCCTCGTCTTCGTCCGGGGCGGCGCCCCCAACCGTCGCGGCGAGCTCCCCAACCCGTGGAGTCTGCCACGAGGCGTGGCGCGGGAGATCTGGGCCATCGAATCCAGCGGCGGTGAGCCACGCCTGCTCGCGGCTGGCGCGTCGCCCGCCGTGGCCCCGACGGGTGACGGGCTGGCATTCCAAAGGAGCGGCGGCATCTGGTGGATCCCGCTCGAGGGCGGTGAGGCCGAGCCGCTGGTGCAGATACGAGGCGGTAGCGGCACCCTTCGCTGGTCGCCCGATGGAGGACGACTCGCTTTCGTCAGCTCGCGGGGCGATCACAGCTTCGTCGGTGTCTACGACCGGCACGCCGAGCGGATCACCTGGCTCGATCCCAGCGTCGACCGCGACGTCTATCCCGTCTGGTCGCCGGACGGCCGGCGCATCGCCTTCGCCCGCATCCCGGCAGCCCGCGACCCGCTGCCCTTCGGGCCGCAACGCTTTGGCCAGCCCTGGTCGATTCGTGTCGCCGATGTCACGAGCGGAACGGGCCGCGAGGTCTGGCGCGCGGACCCCGGTCCCGGCAGCGTGCCGCGGAACGTCGTCGCGGAAAACCAGTTGTGGTGGGTCGCCGGTGACCGAATCGTCTTTCCCTGGGAGAAAGACGGCTGGCTGCATCTCTACTCGGTGGATGCGGAGGAGGGCGATGCGGAGCTGCTCACACCCGGCGAGTTCGAGGTGGAATATGTCGCGATCACTCCCGACCTGCGTTCCGTGATCTACAACTCGAACCAAGACGACATCGACCGACGCCATTTGTGGCGCGTGCCGGTGGACGGCGGCCGACCGACCCCGCTGACGAGCGGTGCCGGCATCGAATGGGCCCCCACGCCCACAGCCGATGGCCGGGCGATCGCCTTCCTTCGGTCTGACGCTACCCACCCCGCCCGACCGGCGATCCTGATCGGCCGGCAGGTTCGAGATCTGGCTCCCACCGCCATACCGGATGACTTCCCGAGCGACGCGCTCGTCGTGCCACAGCCGGTCATCTTCTCCGCGGCGGACGGCATGCCGATCCACGGTCAGCTGTTCATGCCGTCCGACGCCCGACCCGGCGATGGGCGACCGGCCGTGTTGTTCTTCCACGGCGGATCGCGACGCCAGATGCTGCTCGGTTTCCACTACGGAGGCTACTACCACAACGCCTACGCCTTCAACCAATATCTCGCGAGCCTCGGGTTCGTCGTGTTGTCCGTTAACTACCGCAGCGGCATCGGCTACGGGATGGAATTCCGCGAGGCGCTGGGCTACGGAGCCACGGGAGCCAGCGAGTTCAACGACGTCCTCGGTGCGGGTCTGTATCTGCGGGGGCATTCCGAGGTCGACCCATCCCGCATCGGTCTGTGGGGCGGCTCGTACGGCGGCTATCTGACGGCGCTGGGGCTGGCCCGGGCCTCGGACCTGTTTGCCGCCGGCGTCGACTTCCACGGCGTGCACGACTGGAACGTCGTGATCAACAACTTCCGTCCCGACTACAACCCGAAGGAGCACCCCGAGTTCGCACGCGTCGCGTTCGAGGCGTCTCCCATGGCGGCGATCGGGGGCTGGCGTTCTCCCGTTCTGCTGATCCACGGAGACGACGACCGGAACGTCCCGTTCAGCGAAACCGTCGATCTGGTGGCCGCGCTTCGCGGGCAGGGCGTCGAGTTCGAGCAACTCGTCTTCCCCGACGCCGTGCACAGCTTCACCACGCACTCGCGCTGGCGGCAAGCCTATCGCGCGTCGGCCGACTTCCTGGTACGCCACCTCGAACGCTAGCGGTGGCCGCTGACGCGAACGCCCCGGGGGTCCGATCGACCGTCCCGGGGCGTTCCAGCGATGAGGTGTCGAAGCGCGTCAGCGGATCGGCTGCATGCCCGGCACCGGTGGCGTCGTGTCCTGCGGCACGAAGGCTAGCTCCTCGATCTCCAGCAATCGGTTGATCTCCGCGCCGCGCTCCGGCGCCAACTCGCGCATCCTAGCGAACAATGCGCGCTGAAAAGCCAGGAATCGTTCGGCGAATGCCGGTTTTCTGAACTCCTCGTTTCGAATTCTCGCCATCTCGAGTTGAATATTGCGGTAGTTCTGGGCCAGCTCCGCCTGCCGTTCCTCGCTCAGCGTGTCGGGCTGCTGCATCAATCGCTCGATCTCGATCCGCCGGTCCTGAAGCCCGCGGTGAAAGGCGGACCGTGCCAGGATCGCGGCATCGACATCGGCCACCAGGTTGTTCCACCCGTCGCTGAACTCCGGGTCGGCCAGCGCCTCCATCTGGACCCTCTGCAACGAGCGCGACAGTTGCTGGTACTCCTGCTGCAGTGCGTTCACCTCGGCCTGAGCCGCCCGCTCTTGCATCAGCGACTCCACCGCCACGCCGTGCGCCGCGACGCTGTCGGGAATATCTCGCCCCGACCACCCGATGTCCTCGGACCGGCCGCAGGCAGTTGCCCAGGCCCATACTACCGCCAGACAGACGGTCGAGACCACAATCTTCGAATACCGCTCCACAGGCCTGGTCCTTTCCACTTGCTGATCGACGCTCGGACGCGTATTGGGATCGTGTGACGAGCGCGGAACCTAGCTCGAAGACGAGGCTCGACGCAAATCAGGAGTGGGCCTCTGAGCCTCAGGCGACAGGGAGATCAGCATGAGCCATCCCGGCGACATACCGATCGAGGACTTTCGGCAAGCTAGCGAGCGCGCGATCGACTGGATCGCTCGATACCTCACCCAGCCGGACGATTTCCCAGTCCTTGCGCGCGTCGCTCCGAGGGAGGTCAAGGCATCGCTGCCCGAGTCCGCGCCCAGGCAGGGGGAACCGCTCGACGAGATCCTGTCTGATTTCGAGCAGATCATCGTCCCCGGCATCACCCATTGGAACCACCCCGGGTTCTTCGCCTACTTCAGCATCACGGGGTCGGCCCCCGGGATTCTGGGCGAGCTGCTCTCCGCCGCGCTGAACGTCAACGGCATGCTGTGGCAGACGTCGCCCGCCGCCACGGAATTGGAAGAGGTCAGCGTCGATTGGCTGAGGCAGCTGCTGGGCCTCCCAGACGGATTCGAAGGCGTGATCATGGATACGGCCTCGGTATCCACGCTCTGCGCCATCGCAGCCGCACGACACGCTCAGTCCGACCTCGAGATCCGCGAGCGGGGCATGGCCGGCCGGCCCGACCTCCCGGCCCTCCGCCTCTATACGTCCGAGCAGGCCCACTCGTCCGTCGAGAAGGCGGCCATCGTGCTCGGCCTCGGCAAGAACGGCGTCCGGAAGATCCCCACCGACGACGGCTATCGTCTGGACGTCGATCAGCTGGACCGTGCCATCCTCGAGGACCAGGCCGCTGGACACCGACCCTTCTGCGTCGTCGCCACCGTGGGCACCACATCAACCACGAGCATCGACCCCGTGCGCCGTATCGCCGAGATTTGCGAGCGCCGTGGCCTCTGGCTTCACGTCGATGCCGCTTATGGCGGCGCCGCGGCCGTCATTCCCGAGTACCAGCACATACTCGATGGCTGCGACGATGCCATGTCGATCGTGGTCAACCCCCACAAGTGGCTTTTCACCCCCATCGATTGCAGCGTCCTCTACACACGCAGCCCGGGCATCCTGACCGGCGCCTTCAGCCTCGTGCCGGAATACCTCCGAACGGGCGTGGACGCCGAGATCAAGAACTTCATGGATTGGGGCGTCTCGCTCGGTCGGCGATTCCGCGCCCTCAAGCTCTGGATGGTCCTCAGGGCCTTCGGCTCGGAGGGGATCGCCGAGCGCGTCCGCGAGCACATCCGCCTCGCCCAGAGCTTCGCCGACTGGGTCGACGGCCATCCCGACTTCGAGCGGCTGGCGCCCACTCCCCTCAGCGTCGTTTGCTTTCGAGCCCGACCCCAAGCGCTGCTGCCGGGGCCGTCGGCACGCCCCGGCGATACCGACAAGCTGCTCAACGTGTTCAACGAGCAATTGCTGAAGCGCCTGAACGCAAGCGGTGAGATCTACCTGTCGCATACGAGCCTGGGCGACCTCTATACCTTACGGCTGGCGATCGGGAACCTACGAACCACCGAGCGGCACGTGGCTCGCGCCTGGGAGCTGATCGAGGCCGAGACGGCCTCTCTGTTGAGCGAGCCCGGCTGGATCGAGTGAGAACCCCCGGTTCTCGCGTCGTCACCGGCCTCCTACCCGCTGTGGCGGTGACGCTCGCCGCTTGGGGGATGGCAGCTGGCGGCTGCCTGCGACACGACCAACGGGAAGTCACCGGCCCACGAATCCATTGGTCCGTTCGCATCGACGAGCCGAGCCACGGCATCGCCCACGTCGAAGGGCGACTGTCGGCGTACGAAAACTCCGGGGTCTCGAGTATCGCCCTGGATTTTCTCGACCTGGCGACTGAGCCGTCCAGACTCGCCGCTCCGTCGGCGCGAACCGCTGCCGGCGGGCCCGTTCCTGTCCAGTCGGTGCCGACGCGACCCGGAAGGTTCACCCTCGAGCTCGCCGGTCGCACCGGCACGGTGACGGTCCAGTACACGATAGACCCGACGTACTTTCCTCCCGGCAGCCAAGCCAGAGGGCCAACCGACGCCCGCAGCCGGATAGCTCCGGAGTTGGCCATCGTTCGCACAACCAGCCTGCTGCCCCAGGTCGACCTTCAAGACCTCGAGGAGTCCGTCCGCTTCGTGCTGCCCGAAGGGTGGGTGGCGGTCACGCCCTGGCCGGCACGGGGTGATACCCTGCTGCTCGGCTCACACGCCGATCCGACGGTCGATTATTTGGCTCTGGGACCCTTCCGCCTGGCCGAGATCGCGGCTGGCGACCGGGTCATTCGTATCGCCATGGCATCCGGTGGCGTGCCGCTCTCACTTGGTGAGATCGCCTCGATTTTCCACGCCGCCGTCGAAGTTGTCGGTATTCCGCCCCCCGCTGAGGGCAATATTCTCACGGTCGCGGTTGTCCCAACCGCTTTCATGCAGGGTGGCGCCGCCGGTCGGCACAGCATAGTCCAGAGCGCGAGTCCGGAAGTCATCGCCCACGAGATGTTCCATTGGTGGAACCATAGCGGGCTGACGACCGCAGAGGCCACCTGGTTTCGAGAGGGGCTGACCAACTACTACGGCATCCAGCTGGCGCGTGCGAGCGGCGCCTGGACAGACGAAGGCGCGGCGGATTGCCTCGCCGACCTGGAAGCCGAAATGCGCTATCTGGAACGAGACGGTGCGTCGAGCCTGGCAGAGGCGTCACGCGCCTACAGGTACGATCCCGCGCTGCGACGCTTGGTCTACGGCAAGGGCACTCTGTTCTCTCTGCTACTCGAGCGACAGTTGTCCGGCGCTGGGCGAACCCTGGATGAAGTGACCCGCGCATTGTTGGCGCACGGCTATCAGAACCTGGGCAATCAGGACATCCGGCGTGTCGTGTCCGAGGTCTACAACGGTCTCGTCGATACGACGTTTGACACGTACGTGAGCGGCGTCGCCGAGTTACCCGCTCTCGGGCTGGGCGTTCCGATGGGCCGGAGTGGCTGCGCCCGATTCCTTCCCGAACGCGAACCGGACTGAGACAAGCGAGCTGTGACCCGGCGAGCATCGAATCAGTCGCTACCGGAATCGACACCGCGATAGCAGTCTTCCGCCTCTCCCCGCGCGAGAGCCTGCAGCCAGTCCAGATACGATGTCGGCAGCCGATGAATCGCGGCCCCTCGGAGCAGGCGTTCGAGATACGACTCGGCCGGTGCCCTCGGCTCTACGATCCAAGCGGGTTGGGCGACGTAGATGAGCGCCGCCTGACGCGCCCGCCTGGTCAGAGGCTCCACCCACAGCATCTCTCTGCGATAGTGTTCCGGAACCGCCTCGAAGGCGTCCAGCTTTGCGACGTGCTCGCGAGGCAGCCGGTAAACGACACCGAGGGTCCGGCAGCCTTCGTCTTCGACGAGATTCGCCGTCACCTGGTCTCCACCCTCGCCTTCCCCGCCCTTGTTGAACGAAAGCCGCCAGCCGTCCAGACGCGCCGGCGAGCCCGGATACAGACCGGCACCCGTGAGACCCGCGAGGAAGTCGGGATCCATGTTGCACCCGTAGGCGAAGTACAACAGGCCGGGCCGAAGCGTCACGGCTCAGATGCCTCCTGCGGCTGCGATCGACCGGGCCGTGCCCGGCGACCGGGTTGGTCTATCGCCGATGCCGCCGTTGCCGCTATGTTTCATTTGTATGGACCCCCTGATGCATCGCCCCGAGCTCTTCGCCCCATCGGTCCTACCCGGGGCGCAGACGGAGCTGCGCTGGCAGGATTCTGAGCTCTGGACCGTCCGACGGCCGTACCCGATCGAAGTGCCGTGTCCCGTCTGCGGGGCACAGGCGCGCTGTACGTTCTTCGGGCGACAGCGCTGCCCTAACGGTCACGACTTCGGCCAGAGAACTTACTGGAGCGGGCGCGCCGACGTCTGCGCCCTGCTACTGGAAGACTTGCGCGACGGCCGGATGATCGTCTACCCCGAGGCCAGGCTGCACTGGCGCGACGACGGTCGTATCGTCGTCGGCCAGCCGTGCGTCATGCCGGTTGCGCGACCGGAGACAGAAACACCTCGCTGATCGAGTCGAGCGCTGCCTCGAGAATCTCGCGAGTGATCACGAGCGGCGGCGCGAATCGCACGACCTGCTCGTGGGTCTCCTTGGCCAAGATCCCCTTCTTCATCAGCGCCTTGCAGAACGGCCGCGCCGAACCCGAGGCCTCGTCGACGACCACACCGATCATCAGCCCCTTGCCGCGTACGGCGGCGATGTGCGGCGACTCGATGGCTCGCAGCCGGTCCATGAACCAGCTTCCGATCTCCGCGGCCCGCGGCGCCAGTCCCTCCTCGACGATCACATCCAGCGATGCGCTTCCGACGGCGGCGGCCAGCGGATTGCCGCCGAACGTAGACCCGTGATCGCCGGGCGCGAAGACGCCCATGACCTCTTCATCGGCGAGGGCGGCAGACACCGGGTAGACGCCACCTCCCAACGCTTTGCCGAGCATCACGACGTCCGGACGGACGCCCTCCCACTCGCTGGCCAGCAGCCGACCCGTGCGCCCCAGGCCGGTCTGGATCTCGTCCGCCATGAACTTCACGTTCGCGTCGCGGCACAGTTCGGCCGCGGATCGCAGGAACCCCTCCGGCGGCACGACGACCCCGCCCTCGCCTTGTATGGGCTCGACGAGGAACCCTACCGTCGTATCGCTGATGGCGGCCTCGAGCGCGCTGATGTCGCCGTAGGGGATGAGCTTGAAGCCCGGCGTGAATGGCCCGAACCCGAGGCGGTACTGTTCCTCGCTCGAGAAACCGACGATCGTCGTGGTGCGGCCGTGGAAGTTATTCTCGCAAACGATGATCTCCGCCCGATCGGGAGCCACGCCCTTCACCGTGTAGCCCCACTTCCGCACCGCCTTGATCGCGGTCTCCACCGCCTCGGCGCCCGTGTTCATGGGTAGCGCCTTGGGATATCCGACCAGATCGCACAGCTGGTGCAGAAAGGCGCCCATCTGATCGTTGTGGAAAGCCCGCGACGTTAGCGTCAGCCGGTCGGCCTGCCCTTTGAGCGCCGCTATGATCTTCGGATGGCGGTGTCCCTGATTGACCGCCGAGTACGCGCTGAGCATGTCCAGGTACCGATTCCCGTCCACGTCCCAGACCCAGCATCCCTCGCCGCGCTCCACCACCACCGGCAAGGGGTGGTAGTTGTGCGCACTCCACCGGTCGACCTCGCGTATCAGTTCGTCACTCCGGCTCATCGCTTCCACGTCTCCTTGATCTATGTCGTTCGCTGCCCACGCTTTGGCGAGCGCGCTAAGCGCCCGCCCGCGCCGCCTCCAGGTCGCGCCGGTAAAGCTGCATGCCGATGCGGGTCAGCCGCCCGGGGACGCCCGGGCCCACGGGTTCGCCGTCGATCCTAACAACCGGCATGACCTCGGTAGTCGTGCCCGTCAGGAACACCTCGTCGGCTCCACGGAATTCCTCAATCGGTACCCCGACCTCGTGTACATCGATCCCTTCTTCACGATACGCCTCGATCAGGTACTTCCGGGTTATCGACGGCAGCAGATTGTCGATCGGATGGGTGTAGACGGCGCCGTCGCGCACGCAGAACGTGCTGCTATGGCTGCCCTCCGTCACCACGCCGTCACGAACGAGAATCGCCTCGAAGCACCCCTCCGCGCGGGCGTGAGTGTAGGCGATCACGTTGGGCAGCAACCCGATCGTTTTCACCTCGCAGTAACCCCAGCGCAGATCCGGCGCCGTCACCACCCCGACTCCGTTCTCCAACTTCTCGGCATCCGGCCCCATGAACGGACGGGCGAACATCACCAGTGTCGGGGTCGCCTCCTCGGGAAAGGCATGGCCGCGCGGCGCCACACCGCGGGTCAGCTGGACATAGACGTAGCCCTCCTCGACGCCGTTCCGCCGTGCCGTCTCCACGACGGTATCGCCCACCGTCTCCCGCGCGATCGGAAGATCGATCTCCAGCGCGCGAGCCCCGCGCTCGAAGCGATCGAGGTGCGCCTCGAGTCGGAAGGCGTGGCCGCCGACGATGCGAGCGACTTCGTATATTCCATCGGCGAAGTTGAAGCCGCGATCTTCGACCGACACCTTGGCTTCGCCGTGCGGCACGAACTCACCGTTCAGATAGACCAGCTGACTGCCTGACATCGAGACCCTCTTTCGGCAAGAAAATAAACCCCATCACGGTCCGTCACGGCCCGAACCTACAGCAAGATCCGAGGAAGGGAAAGAGGATCCGCGGGGTCGATTCCGACGCTAGATCAACGCACCGATCACGGCAAACCCGAGGATGGCCACTCCGCCCGCCGTGAGCGCATACGGCAACTGCGTCCGCACGTGATCGATCACATCGGTCGCCGACGCAAGGGATGACACGATCGTCGTATCGCTGATCGGGCTGGCGTGATCGCCGAAGACACCGCCGGACAGCGACGCGGCCAGAAACGGCGCGAGCGGTAAACCCAGCGCCTCGGCGGCGGGCACGGCGATCGGGATCATAATAGCGAATGTCCCCCAACTGGTCCCCGTCGCGAAGGCGATGAGCGCCGCGGCCACGAACGTCGCCGGCACGAGCAGGACCGGCGCGGCGATATTGCGAACGACCTCCGCGACGTAGGGCCCCGTCCCCAGCCTCACACACACATCCCCCAACGTGATCGCCAGCAGCAGGATCAGCACGAGTCCTAACAGCGCTTCCACGCCCTTCAGCCCGAGGCGGACCAGCTCGTCCACCGTCGCGAAACGCTGTGCCAGCATGAGTATCCAGGCCGTGATGTTGCCCGCGATGACGGCCCACAGAACGCTCGTCGAGCCGGAACCCTGACTGAGCGCGCCGTTCCCCGTGATGTACAGTCCGAGCGGCATCATCAGTACCATGGCCAGAATCGGTAGGATCATGTTGAAGGCCCGCGGCGGCACCTCTCGGCTCAGACGCGCCTTGAACAAAGCCTCGTCGACCGTAGCCTCGCCTTCGCGGCTCAAGACGATCCCTTGCGCCGCGCGCGCCTCGGCCCCCTTCATCGGCCCCAGATTGAGACCGCGCACGGCCGTGAAGCCGGACAGTAGTACAGCCGCGATCGCGTACATGTTGAGCGGAATGGACTCGACGAACACACCGACCGGATTCTCGATCGCCAGGGTCCCAAGAATGCCGAGCACCAACGCCCCCCAAGCGTTGAATGGAACCAGAATGCAGATGGGCGCCGAGGTCGAATCGGCGATGTAGGCGAGCTTCTCACGCGCCGCCTTATGGCGGTCGAACAGTGGACGACAGACCGCGCCGGTCACCAGCAGCGTGATGTTCGATTCGATGAAGATGACCACCCCGATCAGCCAGGCCAGCAGGCTGGCGCCCCGAATGCTCCTCACCAGACGCCGCCTCTCCAACCAGCGCACGAACCCCTCCACACCTCCCGACGCCTCCACGTAGATGACCAGAGCACCGATCAGAAGGCTGAACAGCAAGACCCGCGTATTGCCGGGCTCCCCCAGCACCGTGACGGTCCCCTCGATCGCCCCGGCAAACCCCTTGACCGGGTTGAAGGCACTGAGCAGCGTCCAGCCCAGCCAGATCCCCGTCGCCAACGCCACGTAGACCTGCCGGGTCCACACCGCCAGTCCGATGGCCACCAGCGGCGGTAGCAAAGACAGCACGGAAGGTTCGAATTCGAGTCCGTTCATGCGCCCCAACGCAAGTGAGTTGTTCTAACGGGTGAGTCGTGCCATTTTGCCGCCTGGTTACCCTGTACCGTGGGCGCCAGAAGACCCTGACTATTAGGGTCGCGGGTGCCGCGACACAAGCCGTCGCATCGCCGGCGGTTCGCCAGCCGAACTCGAGGCGACCGTCGGCCACGACACGCAGCAGTCAGGAGGGACACGTGATTGATCGGAAGAGCATTTTGGCGACCATCGCCGTCGCGCTGCTGGCGGTAGCCTGCGGCGGCGGCAACGAAGGTGGAGGTGAAGAGATGTCGGCAGAGCAGCCCCCGCTACCCCCGGACGTGGGAAACCCCATGCCTCGCGTCGTCCTGCAGACGAACATGGGGAACATCGTGATGGAACTGGACCGCGAGAGCGCGCCGAATACCGTCGACAATATCGTCGAGCACGTCGAGAACGGCTTCTACGACGGCCTCATATTCCATCGCGTCATACCGAACTTCATGATCCAGACGGGCAGTTTCACCGCCGAGCTTCTGGAACGCCAGTCGCCGCGGCCGCCGCTGCGCAACGAGGCCAACAACGGCCTCAAGAACGTGCGCGGCTCGGTGGCAATGGCACGAACCACCGACCCGCATAGCGCGACGGCCGGGTTCTACATCAACCTGGTCGACAACCCCAACCTCGATTTCACTTCCGAGACACCGCGCGGCTGGGGCTACGCGGTCTTCGGACGCGTGATCGAAGGGATGGACGTGGTGGACGCCGTCGCCCAGATCCAGACCGGAACGCAGGGCAACCTCAGTGATGTTCCGCTACGAACCGTGATCATCGAGAAGGCTTCGATAGCGAGCGACTAGCGGATCGGAGCCCTCACAGGCCAGGGGTTCATGTCGCTCGACGCGCTACTCTCCGCGGTCGACCCGACCCGGCTCGAGCACACCGTGCGCAGGCTCGAGGGCCCAAGGCATCCGCAGGTAACGCCAGGCAGGCTGGAAGAAGCGGAGGCGTTGATCGCCGATGCGTTCAGCGCCGCGGGGTTGGCGACCCAACGCCAGCCCTTCCGCTTCCGCGGGGCCACCTACAACAACGTCGTGGGAACGCTTCCCGGCTCGGATCCCGATCTGCCCTGGCTGCTGGTCGGGGCGCACTTCGACACCGTGTCCAACACCCCGGGCGCGGACGACAACGCCAGCGGCGTCGCTGTGCTTCTGGAGGTCGCCCGCGGGCTCGCGGGGTTGAACCCGCGCCGAACGGTCCAATGTGTCGGCTTCAACCTCGAGGAGCCGCAGGATCGGGTCGGCACCTACCGGGTGGGAAGCGCACGTTTCGCCGAGCGCGCGCGCCAGGAGCGGCGTCGTTATGCGGGAGCGCTGGTGCTGGAGATGGTGGGCTACACCGACCCTCGTCCCGACAGCCAGCAGGTTCCGCCCTTCGTCCTCAAACGAGTCCCCAGCACGGGTACCTTTCTGGTCGCCGTCGGCGACGGTCGCTCGCGCCGACTGCTGCAGGGGTTCGAGCGCTCGACGCGCCAGCACACGCCCGACCTGACTCTGGTGACCTACGGCGCTCGGCTCCGTGGCTGGACGCTGCCGCTCACTCGTCTGAGCGACAACGCATCCTTCTGGGATCGTGGCTACCCGGCGCTGATGATCACCGACACGGCGTTCCTTCGAAACCCGCACTATCACATGGAATCCGACAGCGCCGATACGCTCGACTACGAGTTCATGGCGAAGGTCGCCCGGGCGACGCTGGCCTATGTCAGTGCGGAATCGGGGGATCCTTAGACGGGCTGACGTGTTCATCGCCGGCCGGCTCGAGGAAGGCTGTGAGCCCCAGGATCGTGACGACGCCGGAGATCGGCGGGACGCCGCCTACTGTTCGATTCCCTCGGCCGCCTCCTCGGTCTCGCGCGCCCGGTCGCCCACCGTGCGCTCGCCGAAGTTCTGAACCCGCTCGATCACGCGCACGAACACCATGCTCTCGTTGACCTGCGCATCCTTGAACCCGGCGCAGTAGCCGATCGTCAGAGCCACCAGTAGGACGAACACCTTCGGCGCTATGTCACCCATTGACCTTCCCTCCCCCACGGCTTGGCGGGCCCGTGAACCCGAGCGCCCCACACGAGCACAGCCTGGGATTGCCATGCTCGGCAGACACGGCTACCGCGCTCGCTCCCGACAAGTTGTGTGATGGGGTCCCAGAATGGAAGGGACGGGGCAAGACCCCGCGTAAGGCCCGGGAGAAAAGGGAAGTAAGATTACCTTACACGGTGCCGTTAGGCTCGTCCGCCCCGTCACCCTGTTTAAACCACCGAAAGTACCCGAAGGTTCCCTCGGCCGAGTGATCGGAGCCGACGCCGAACGGGTCTAGGGGATGAGGCCGAGCAGGATATCGATTCCGCCGGCGAAGCCTCCCACGCCTTCACTCCCGACCAGGTAGCCGAGCTCCAGACCGACGTTGACGAACGGCATCGGATTGTAACCGACGCGGGCCCAAGGGTAGCCGACGAAAAGGGTTTCGCGGTCACGACGCAGCACCTCGAAGCCGTCTTCATCAGCCGGATCGACGATCTCCTCGAGGGTGAGGCGGCCCGGCCCGAGCATGCCTCCCGCCGCGAACTCGAAGTTTTGCTGAACGATCAAGTACTCGGCGATGAATCCGCCCGTCGTCAGGCCGCCCTGCACCTGATTCCCCTCATCGTTGGCGCCATCGCCGGTGAAGCCGCCGGTAAAACCACCCAGCCCGAGCCGCAAGCGGCCGGTCTGGAAGAACAGGCGACCACCGACCGCCGCCACACCGCCCAGATCGCGGTCGAAACTGTCGGCCGCATCGATCCCGGGATCCGCATAGACGATCCATAACCCGACGGCGCCGCCGTAGTCGCCACCGAAACGCTGGGCGAGAGCCGGCGTCGGGGCGAGGAGCAGAATCGCCGTCAGCAGCGACAGGAGAGGTTTAACCACCGCTCCCCTCTCCCTCCGGCTGCCCCTCGGCCTGCGGAGCAGCCGTGGAGCCGAGGTTGACTCGCGCCGCCTCCAGCATTCCCCGGATGCGCGGCGCCACCTCGTCCGGCGGCACCACATCGAGGTACCGCTGCCATGCCTCCACAGCGGTCTGATAATCGCGCTGGATGAACGCCACCATTCCCTTGAATTGCAGCGCTTCACCGAAGTCGGGATCGATCGCCAGCGCCCGGTCGAAGCTCGCCATCACGCCCTGTGGGTGGCCTGTCGAGAAGAGCAACATGCCCAGATGAGTCAAGGCTTCGGGATTCTCGGGATCGAGGGCGAGCGCTTGCTGGGTGACGGTCGACAGCTCGTCATAGTTCTGCAGCGACAGGTACAGGTGACCCAGCTCGACCAGCGCCTCGACGTTGTCCGGGTCCTCAGACACGATGCGCCGGAGTTCCGCCAGCTGGTTCATGTCCACGTTGGCGACCGGCGCGCCCGCGGGACCCATACCTTGGTCCTGGCCGGGAAGCGACCCGGTGATGGTGTCGCCTTCCCCTCGCGGGCGCAGCGTCTGAGACATGACCAACCAGGCGAGCGCGACGAAGGCGACCGTCCCGGCCGCCCAGCCCAGCGAAGTCGTCCACGAGCCGCGGCGTGCCGGTGCCGCCGGTTCTTTTCGCGTCCGACTAACGGGCGGTTCTTCATCGCTGGCCAGCAAACGTTCGAGGCTCGCGACCTCCTTCTCGTAGCGCCGACGCAGCGTTTGATAGTCGGCCTCGGACAGATTGCCACTCTCGTAGTCCGCTTCGATCTCCTCGAGCGAATGGACCGCTGCACGCCGACGATCCTCTAGCTCGCCACGTCCGCCATCGACCTCCGCTGCCACGTCAGCTGCGTCGGGCCGCTCTTCACCCCCGCCTTCGGCCGCGGCTCCACGGAAAGTCGCGGATAGCACGGCGATGATGCCGCCACCCACGGCGACGACGAGCAGGAACTCCGTCATACCCATGGCTTACGCTTCGCTCCCCTCGTCATCCTCGACCAGCGCGGCCCGCGCCTGACCTTGCTCGACCCAGCGTCGCGCCGTCATGAACACGAAGAACAGGCCGCCGGCCAGCATCAGAATCGGCAACAGCCACACCGTCCAGTTGAAGCCCTCCGCCTTGGGCTTCAACAGGATCCACTCGCCGTAGCGGTCGACGAAGTACGCCTCGACCTCGTCGGGTGTCTTGCCGGCAAGCAGCTGCTCGCGGATCAGGTCGCGCATCTCCTGCGCCATGCCGGACGGCGAGTCCCCTACGGACAGAGCTCGGCAGGTGGGGCAGCGCAGTTTGGCCGCCAGTTCACGGACTTGCGCCTCCAACTCTGCGTCCGTCTGCACCTGTTCGCTGACCGCCGCATCCGTCTGCGCTCGGCGCAGGACCGTATCCCGCCCTTGCGCCCGGTCGGCCACGGCAAACAGCGCGAGGATGGCTATGAGTGTGAGATGTCGTTTGAACACAACTGGCTCCCGCTTCCTCTCGGCCACTCAGTTGTTATCCGGTGAGTCGGTAACGTGGCCTTCACTGCGTCCAACCGAAGGCTCGCCGTTCGTCGCGTCGGTCGAAACGGCGGCCCCGGCGGGCTCGCCCAGAAGTCGATCGACGGTATTCTTCATCAGCAGCGGATCGACTGGACCGATCTGCTTGTGTGCGATGCGTCCGTCTTTGCCAATGAAGTATGTCTCCGGTACGCCGTAGAC